>CASPLG010000001.1 GCA_949422855.1 uncultured Eubacteriales bacterium
TCAAAAAAACTGAGCTATAGCGTTGCCCAGTGCCGCAGATTTTTCAATGCTGCCAGGAATTTTAGATTATGAGTAGAATGAGGTAAAAAGCCCTTAAATCGCCAAAAAATCTGTTGAGACCAGGGACAAATATGATATAATTAAATGTAGAGAGTTGGTATGTGTTTTAATGGAGGTTTAGCATGGAACTTGAGTTATTGAGCAAGACAAATGACAGGGTATTTAAAGAAATTTTCACTAGGAATAAGAGCTGTGGCTGATTTTTTGAAGTGCGTCTTAGAAATACCGGATGACGAGTTCGACTATTTAGAGCACGTAGACACTCATACGAGGGTAGAATCAGAGCTTGACGGAGAGTACATACTAGATATTTGTGTACACACGAAACACAATGCTGTTGACGTGGAAGTCCAGGTGAGACGCTCTCCGGTCATAGAGCAAAGGATAGTGGTTTATTTATCGAACATGGTAAAGGATCAGACGGCAAACGGGGTTAAATATTCGGACTTGAAGAAAAACGTAAGTATATTAATAGCTGCAGAGCATAACCTAAACGATAATGATAAATATTTTCACAAGTACACGTTGAGAGATAGAGGTAATAACTCAGAATTTACGGGCTTGTTGGAAGTGGATTTATTGGAGCTGAAAAAATTGCCTAAAAATGCAGATAATACGCAATTGTGGAATTGGCTGGAGTTTATAAAAACAAACAGCCGGGAAGAGATGGAAGAGCTGGCAGACAAAAATCCGGAAATAAAAAAGGCGTACAATTCATTGAAAGCACTAAGTTCTGATGAAGCAATGAGGCACGCAGCACATCAAAGGGAGATGTACATCCAAAACGAGATGGCTATCAATGAGGAGAAATATGAGCAAGGAAAGGCAGAGGGTAGAGCAGAAGGGATGGAAAACAAAGCTATTGAGATAGCGGAAAATGCCTTAACAAAAGGACTAGATATTGGAACAATTTCAGCAATAACAGGCTTAACAACAGAAGAAATACAAAAGCTGAAATAAGCCCAACCTTAAAGGATGAGAGATTTTGAGAGAAAATGAGAGACCCATATGTGCTATAATGGTATTGTGGAAAAATACATCACAGGACTGGTTCGTACCAAACAAGTTCTAAATAACCCATTTTTTAAATATTCTGTTCAGGCTCCCTTTGGAGGAGTTTTTTGAGAGTCCCTGTTTTTAATAGACGGGATTACTATTCTACCCCTACCGTGGATTTAAACTTAGTGTTTGGTTGGAGAAAAATTGACATGGTATTTTCTCCATTATCATCGTCAAGGAAATAGACTGGACGTAGATCTTTAAGAGGGTAATCACAGTTGCGTTTGGGAAGCTTACAATAAAGGAGTTCTCTTCCAGGGCTGAAATCGGACATTCTATATCGTCTCCGAGCAGCTCAACACTTTCGATGCCCTTGCAGCCTTTAAAACATCCTATATCAAAAAACTTACATTTAGGCGCTAATATCAGACCTTTATTTTCACCGGTAAATTTAGTGCAGTAGGAAAAAGCTCTGTTTCCTATCCTAGATACATCATGTCCACCACTTGGGTCGATATGGAGGTTAATTTTCCTAAGGATGCTGCATCAAAAAAAGCACCGTCCAAAATGGGAACATTGTTATTGGAGATACTGGCTTCTTCCATTCTGCAACTCACAAAACAGTACGCTTCAAGTGAGGTTATATTTTGGGGGAACTCTACCGATTTTAGTTTTGAGCAGCCGCGGAAACAAGAACCCGGAAGTGACTCCAATTTACTTGGAAGATATATTTTTTCGAGACTTTCCCACTCATAAAAACACCCCGGCGGAAGCTTGGTCAGACTATCAGATAGGCAAGCCTCTTTAAGACTTTTGCAGTTATCAAAGCATCCGCCCCCGGTACGGATGGAAATCCTGAGGTCTGCGTGCCCTCTCAGGATAAAAGAGGATATTTTGTTTACATGCTCAAGTCCATATACGTTTTCAAACTGCCCGCAGCACGAAAAACAAGCCCCTCAGCATATAAAAATTTCAGTGAGAAAAATAATTTAAGAACTCAGCCGGAGAGATTGAAAATCTAAGAGATATACTTAGTCGTATATCTCTTTTCTGTGCCCTACTTCAATTAATAATATTTCCAAGGATTGATCATCCATATGGGCAATTATTCGATAGCATCCAACTCTATAACGCCAGTATTCACCTAAATTCCCCTTTAATGCCTTACCCATAGAGTGCGGATTGCCACAGCAAATTAAATTTCTTTCTATCCAATGCTTTATTTTAAGTGCCTCATATCTGTCCATTTTTCTGATTTGTTTTAATACTTTTTCGGAGTATACAACCCTATATTTGTTCATCTAAGAGAATTTCACTCCAAACTTCCTTATGGGTATACGTCTTCAAGGTCCCATCTTTTTTACTTTTTTCATACTTCTTTATAGCCTTCATATCCTCCTCATCTTCCATTTTTTCGCGTAAGAGCTTTCGTATCAACGTAGAAACACTTTCACCACAAAACCTGGCATATCTTTCTAACTCCAATTTTTCAGAGTCAGGCATTCTGATTGAAACATGTGCCATAAGCAATTCCTCCTAAATAGTCTATTGCGTGTTACATTGTAACATATAAAGTATAGGATGTCAATAGGAATTTTGAGGAACTGGATAAACTCATAAAAACAGTTAAAAAGCGAAGCTACACGCTATAAATGCAGAAAAATAGTGGAACTACCACGATAAAAAAGGAGAATTTTAAATGGATAATAAAACAGAAACACACGAATCAGATGTAGAAATCACCACAGAAGAGACAATAGAGTCCGGAGAGACAAAAGGAGAGGCCGCAGACACAAAATAGCCCTTTGACTATCGGAAAGAACGTGAGGAGCACGTAAAACGCAGAACCAAAAAGGCTTTTTTAAGTGAATTTGGAGCAAACTCGATAGACGAAATTAAAGAGAAATTAGGAGCAATCGATGGTTACAAAAAACAAGTTGATGAGCTTAAAGCTGAGGTAAATAACTCTAAAATTAACAGATATAAAGTCGAAGTTTTGAAGAGTGGATTCAATTTATCGCTCAAATACATACAGGACAGCAGGATGCAAAAATGGGCAAACAGAATTTTCGGAAGTCATCCCACAGGGTTAGCTGCATCATGCGATTATATTAGATTCAATCTCTGCGAGCCAATGTTCGGGAATGACAACCAGTATATCGGTGTAAGGAGGAAAGCTGTCGTTGAGCCGAGCTCAATAGGCGGTGAGACAACGGACAGCATGACAAACGCAACTTCACATCGGCGGCATTTCGGACCCCGAAATTGGCTATGTGGCAGTCGAAAATCCAGGTACCAGAAACGCAAAATTCACATGGACAAAGGCGACACTCCTTCAGCCTATAATCCTGAAACCGACAGACGGCTTTGTGGTAAAAGAAGATGATAAAACGGATAATAAAGTTGAAAAATTAGCAAATAGATATAATGAGTTCAGACAAAAGGCTTATGCAATTAAAGAACCCGGTATTAACACGGAATACAGGAAATAATTGCACATGATAATTAGTTAAGTGCGTCCCTTACGCAGGTTCATGCGAATTTATGGACAGCTTTTTATCCTATCTATCAGGCAATACTTCCCGCAATTCAGGTGTTGGGTCGGGCTCTTTCCTGGATTGCAGGTCAGCTCGCATCGTTTATAGCAATGCTCACCGGGACAAGTGTTAAAGCAAATCAGGCAGGGGCAAAAGCTATGGCTCTGCAGGCTCAAAATACAGGCAAAGCCTCAAAGGCTCTGTGAGGGCAGTCTGCCGGATATAATAAGGTTCGCAAATCCGCTAAAAAGGCAAAGAGAGAACTTGCAAGCTTTGATAAAGTCAATCAAAAAACGAAGAAGGATTTAGCAAGCTTCGACAAAATAGAAGTCTTAAAACAAAATAAGGCAGCCTCACCTAAGCCAGCATCAAGTGTGGGTGGCGGAGGTGGAGGAGGTTCAAATGCGGTCGTTCCGAACATGCTGCAAGGGTTTGATGCACAAACTCCAAAATTTTTAGAATCCGTAGCAGCAGCTTTTGAGGATGTGATTTGACCAATTTTATAGCACAAAGTGAGAGACTTTGGGGAATTTTAAAGCGATTTGGCGGAAAAATTGGCGATGGGCTTTGGTGATTTTACGAAAATGTTTTAGCTTAGCACCCCTCGCAAAATGGACAATACAAGACGTTCTGCCGAAATTTTTGGGGATTTTCAGTAAGGCCTTCCCATAATGCGTCTTTCAGGTGCAGTTATGATTCTTATTGAGTTTCCATCAATGTTCTAAATTCTTCTCCGCTCATTTTTTCATTGTTAACAAGGAAATCAGCAACTCTGTGTAAATCATCAGTATGATTTCTTAGGATTCTTACCGTTGTGTCATAGCATCCATCAATAATTCTGCGCACTTCCTGGTCTATTTTAGAGGCAGTTTCCTCAGAATAATCTCTTACATGCCCCATATCTCGCCCGATGAATATCTCATTTTCCTGTTCTCCATATAAAACAGGACCCATTTTCTCACTCATTCCGTATTTCATTACCATAGATCTAGCAGTACTTGTTGCCTTCTTTATATCATTTGAGGCTCCGGTTGAGATATCCCCCAAAATCATTTCTTCTGCAACCCTTCCACCCATCAAGACGACTATATTCTCCTCCATTTTTTTCTTCGAAATGTAAGACTCATCTTTTTCGGGTAATGACATAGTATATCCGCCTGCCATCCCTCTCGGGATTATAGATATTTGATGAACTTCATCCTGAGTGCTGCAAAAATATGTTGCGATTGCGTGCCCACCCTCGTGATAAGCAGTGAGGCGTTTTTCCTCTTCGGATATCACCTTAGATTTTTTCTCTGTTCCGACTACCACCTTAATTGTTGCTTCCTCTATTTCCTTCATCGTGATAACGTTAAGATTTTTCCTTGCTGATAAAAGGGCAGCTTCATTTATTAGATTTTCAAGATCTGCACCGGTAAATCCTGCGGTTGATTTAGCAATGGTTTTCAGCTTAACATTAGGAGCGAATGGCTTCCCCTTTGCATGTACTCTTAAAATTTCTTCGCGTCCCTTTACATCCGGGTACCCAACTATAATTTGCCTATCAAATCTACCAGGGCGCATCAGTGCGGGATCAAGAATATCAGGACGGTTAGTTGCCGCTATCATTATGACGCCCTCATTTGCCCCAAATCCATCCATTTCAACAAGGAGCTGATTAAGTGTTTGTTCTCTCTCGTCATGTCCTCCACCAAGCCCGGCACCTCTTTGGCGTCCTACTGCATCTATTTCATCTATAAAAATTATACAAGGGGAATTTTTTTTAGCTTGCTCAAATAAATCCCTCACTCTAGATGCTCCAACTCCAACGAACATCTCCACGAAATCTGAACCGGATATGGAGAAAAACGGAACACCTGCTTCTCCGGCAACAGCTCTAGCCAAAAGTGTTTTACCGGTTCCGGGAGGTCCCACCAATAAAATTCCTTTTGGAATTCTGGCACCTAGCTTTCTATATTTTTCCGGATTTTTCAGAAATTCAACGATTTCAGAAAGTTCCTCCTTTTCCTCGTCTGCCCCTGCTACATCTTTAAAAGTTGTTTTTCTTTTTTCATCTGCCATGTCCTTGATTTTTGCCTTGCCAAAACCTAATTGTCTTCCTCCGTCACCAGTTATGCTGATTCGCCTCATAAATGTCCACGCAAGTATTGCAAGCATAGCAACGGGAAGTATAACAAATATGAGTGTACTCATAATCCAGGAGGTATCGGGAGATTTGGTAAGGTTATAAACCATAGGATTCTGCGGATTTTCTTTATCATATTCATCGATATAGTCTTTTATGTCATTGTATATCAAATTAACGCTGGGGGCGGAATAATACATAGTGCTTCCGTCTTTTAGCTTTATTTCCATGTCACCGGAGCTCAAGTTCATATCATATTTAGTGACTTCGTGATTTCTGAACTTACTTACAACTTCAGAGTAGTTGTAACTTTTTTGAGATGCCATATTATTTATAATTGTTATTATTAAAATCGCCAAAATCGGCAATACAAGCGCAACAATCATACTTTTTATCATTTTCTTATTATTCAAATTAAACTGCACTCCTCAGAACAATAATAAACCTTAGCTATATAAACTAGGTTTTAGTACACCTACAAACGGTAAATTTCTATACTCTTCTTTATAATCCAGTCCATATCCTATGACAAATTCATCAGGTATATTTGTCCCCACATAGTCCGCCTGAATTGAGGATTTGCGTGCCATGGGTTTATCAAGAAGCGTACATATTTTTATACTTCGTGGCCTTCTGGGCTTTAGTATTTTCGTTATATAACTGAGTGTTTGACCACTATCTAATATATCCTCTACAATTAATAGATCGAATCCCTCAAGGGGTATGTCAAGATCTTTTAAAATTTTTACAACCCCGCTGCTCTTCACTCCTCCCCGATAGCTCGACACAGACATAAAATCTATTTGGCACGGAATCGTAATGTGCCTCATAAGGTCAGACATAAACACAACAGACCCCTTAAGAATACTTATCATCAATAGGTTTTTATCTTTATAATCCTCGCTTATTTTTTTGCCCAAATTCTTGACTATTTCTGACAGTTGTTCCGGGTTAAGTAAAACTTTTTCTACATCATCTAGCATAAAACAGTCTCTACCTTTCTGATATTAAAGCAATTGAGTTTGTATCCAGGCGCACCTTAAACTCATCGGAAACTCCAATGCCATAAATCCATAAGATTTTTTCCTTATAAGCCAACATTGGCGTACTATCTCTTAAAGACAAAGGAATCTTCATTTCATTAAATAATTTCTTAATTTTCTTGGTAATACCTCTATCGAGAGGAGAAAAAACGTCACCTGATCTTCTGTTCCTGAAAAAAACACAATTTCTATTAATATTATCCATACTGATAGCGTTTTTTTTAATTCTTATATCTTTTTTCACCAGTTCAGAATATTCCTTTGAATTTAATATATAAATTATGAATGTTTTTTTTGCTTCTGTCAAGATATTTATATTTTCAGCCTTGTGCTGCCAGTGAGAAATAGCTTTTTTCCGGCGTTCTACACAATTAATACTCAAAAACCCCTCCTTTATGCTAATACTTTTGTCTTTATTTAAAGATAGACACCTTATATCTCCATTTATAAGTTTTATTACATTTTCCACGTCCCTATTTTCAGGACTTCTATCCATGCAACTCCTTAATATTTCCAGCAAAACCCTCCTTTTAATAGGAGTTGGAAGACATTTTATTTTTTGAACATCAAATCCATTTTTATGTTTTATATTTTCTGATTCATTTTTACAAATATTATTTAAGTAATAATTATCCTCTGAAATATTAATGAAAAATCTTCTTAAAGTGCCATCTAGATCGGGATTTATATTTTTTAGCACCGGAATAACATCAAGCCTGATTTTATTTCTAGTGTATTCACGGCTGAAATTCGTACTGTCGTTTACAAATTTCAGATTATTTTCTCTGCAGTATTCTTCTACCTCGTCTCTGGACATGTCTATAAAAGGACGAATTATTTTACCTCTCACAGGGGATATACCGCATAAACCATTTAATCCCGTTCCCCTTGCGAGGTTCATTACAAGCGTTTCTATGCTGTCTGAAAGGGTATGCGCAGTTGCTATTTTGCAATTATCACCCTTTGCCAGTTCATCGAAATATGCATATCTTGCATCTCTGCCGCACTGCTCAAGACCTTGACGCAGGGAGGCTGCCATAGAGCGTATATTTTGCTTTTTTACATGGAGTTTTACTCCCCAAGATTTGCACACAAAACGTACAAATTTTTCATCCCTATCAGACTCCTCACCTCTAAGGCCATGATTTAGATGTGCGGCGACAATATTTATTCTGTATTCGCTCGAGATACTATTTAGAAAATGCAGCAAAGCGATTGAGTCAGCACCCCCCGATACACCAACTATAACCGTGCAGGTGTTTGAGAGCATATTAAATTTTTTTATCGTATCAAGGGGCCTAATATTCAACTCTATTGACCTCCTTGGCTGTAAATTTCATAAATTCGCCCTGCCAGTGGAGGGGAACCGACCTTGTCTCTCCGTGGCGGTTTTTCGCTACGATACATTCGCCACTGTTTAAATCGCCCTTATCAGCCGCTTCTGAGGGGGAATAATATCCTTCTCTATACAAAAATAAAACCATATCTGCATCTTGTTCTATAGACCCTGAATCTCTCAAGTCTGACAAAAGAGGCTTATGGTCTACACGCTGTTCACTTGCTCTCGAGAGCTGTGATAATGTAAGCAGTGGTACATCAAATTCCTTGGCCATAACTTTAAGATTTCTCGTTATTTCTGAGACTTCCTGCACACGATTTTCTATCCTTTTTGCACTCGACATCAGTTGAAGATAATCTATAACAACCAAATCCACTTGATTTAATCTTCTGAGTTTGGATTTCATTTCGGGGATAGTAATTCCCGGAGTATCGTCTATGTATATATCGGCGTTTTTAATTATTTCGCATGCATCTATGAGACGCAGCCACTCAGAATCGGATAATTTTCCTGAGCGAAGCGTCTGCCCGGGGATGAGTCCTTCCATAGATATCATTCTTGACACAAGTTGTTCTTTTGTCATTTCCAATGAAAAGAAAGCTGCTTTTAATCCCTCTTTTACTGACACGTGCTCAATTATATTAAGTGCAAAACTTGTTTTACCCATGCCGGGACGCGCAGCTAATAAAATTAAATCTGATCTGTTTAGTCCCATAATAACTTTATCAAGGTCTTTTATTCCGGTGGGTATACCTGAATATTCTTTGGAGCCCTGATTATAGAGCATATCAAGTCTGTCAATTTCTCTTATTACTATCCCTTTTATAAGCTCTAAACCTTGTGTGCTTTTTCCTCTTCGTATGTCCAAAATCTTTTGTTCAGCAGAATCGAGTACTTCTTCAGCGTCATTTTCGCCGCAGGAGGCTTCATCTATTATTTCTCTGGCAGTGGAAATCAAAACACGAATATTATATTTGTCTTTGACGATATTGGCATATGTTTCCACATTTGAAATCGACGGAACAATTTGAGCGAGCTGCAACAAATACGTTTTGCATGAATTTTTGTCCCAGTCTTTCGAATTCAGCTTGTCGAGCACGGTAATGTAGTCAATTGGCATACCGGAAATAAACATCTCAAGCATGGCATCATAAATTAATTTATGATTAGGCACATAAAAATAATCGGGAGTTTTCAAGATTTCAGCGATTTTATCCATACAGGACGAATCAATTAAAATAGCCCCCAAAACCGACTGTTCAGATTCCAGACTATATGGCAGATTAAACACATTATATCCGGACTCTGAATTGTTTATATCCATCAATATTCTCCTTTCAGGTTTATATTATGCGGGATTTTAAAGATTTCCATTTTTCCAGCATTGGTAGCACAAAACTGTGTATTTGTCCTCCCCGCCGATATCTATCGGATTGCCGTTATAGACGATCTTTTTCTCTGAGTATTTTGCGTTTATAATTGCCTTACGCCCGCATTTTGCACACATTGATGGAATTTCTCTGAGAGTGTCGCACACTTCAATGAGCCTTTTACTGCCTTCAAAAAGATGCCCGGTATAATCGGTTTTTAAACCATAACACATCACCATTATTCCGCTATCGACATATTCTCTAAGTTCATCTATTTGTTTCTCTGTAAAAAATTGTGCCTCATCAGCTATGATTATTTGAGGTGAATCTGCTTTGCTGATTATTTCATGAATATTATCACCTTTGTTTATCCAAATTGCCTCGCTTTCAAGTCCAACCCTTGATTTAACAATTGACTTACCATACCTGGTATCTATCCCAGGCTTAATTAACACAACCTTTTTCCCATGTTCTTCAAAATGAAATTTTTTCATAAGAGCATTTGCAGTTTTACTAGAGCTCATAACCCCATAATAAAAATATAGTTTCACGTTTATTCTCCATGATGTATTAATGTAATGTTTTCAACTGATTTTACTATAAAAACAAGTAAACCGCAAGGCATAGCTTGCAGTTTATCAGTAAATAGTGATATTTTACACTGTAGGAGCAATAGCTAAATCTCTTTTGATTTCCGGCAAGCTATTTTTATACCATGAATTATGTGTCTTACTCAAATTTTTAACATATTCCGGACTCAATACATTCAATATTTTTCCATTGTTTTTTGGATTCATGAACCCTTTTTCCGAAGCGTCTATCAGACCGTTTACATCGTCAAATACAGAATACTCAAAATCCTCTAAATTCGATGACGCTACAAATAGTTTACCGTTTTCCCCCCTGTAGACCGGTACGGCCAGGTAGACTATATCGTTACTATCGGCATATCTCTCTATTGATAGATCCTGCCCGCCGGACGGCATACTGTATTTAGGGTATTTGACCCACCCAATGGGATAGTCATTGATAGAAATAATTGAATCATCCTTAGAATTAAATATTTTCTTATCACTACTGCCTATGGGCATACGTTTCCCGTCTGAAGAATAAAACCTTTCCCCGGTAAAAATATCTCTATACACGCTTGTGTTTACGCATACGGGAATTTTAAGACCTTTAATGTCTATTTCAGAATTGGTTTTGCATTCCTCAACATATACTGCATTAGCTGAACGGGAAAATGTAAAAACGTCATCATCCTTTTCGCTAAGGTTTGTGCCTTGACCTTTAAAATAAATAACATCAATGTCGCAACTGCCTCCAGAACCAGATGTAGAACTTACCATACGTTCGCACAGCCCATCCTCATCGAGCAATTGATGTATACCACCTGAGGAATTATATGCAATATACTTAGCACCACTGTCTTCTTCGAGTCTACCTAGTAATAAAATCCAATGATAATTTCCGAGGCATACACCCAACGGAGGTATGTCTTTTTTAGCCACATTATCCCGGTCAAAGTATAGTTTTAAGAAAGCCTTGGTATCTCGTTCAAGCTCTTTTGTGCTACCAGATGCTATAGACACAACATTAGCAGATATATTGTGTTGATGCATAAGGGCACGCATCTCACCAAGACCACGTTGAGCGCCGGCGATACTACACACCCCATCTGAAAACGTTCTCTTAAGGCTAACGCTAAGGTCCGTAATTATATTAGGAAACCCAGAGGTTCCATTCTTAAACGCAGACTTTGCTAACCGATCAATAAGATTTTGTATGTCATTTGGGAGAGAATCCGAGGGTTTCCGAGTAGCCCCATTTTTATTTTTACTCATATCATCTCTTATATTTATCATTGCAGAAATTTTTTTATGGACTTGACTTCTGCTACTATATATCTTTCTGCCGGCATTATTCTCATGTTTATTTACCCAGTTGATTATACCTGCAGCTGCATGCGCCCAACATTCATTGTTGCTCGAGGACCCACAACGGACATCGAACAGCCCTAAACTGGCAACAATCTTATCCTCCTTAGAAGCTGAGGTGCTATCTTCATTAAAATCCGTATCAGAGCTGCCGGTATCAAAATAATTGTTAATCCCACTATTGCCAAAATTGGCTCCGGAACCATCATAACCCGTGACGGTTCGGGAATTAGATGAGACATTCTTTTTGTCCCATATACAAAGTCCAGTGAATGTAGCCAGCAATAATACATTTGCTGTAGCCAAATATGTTAGAATTGCATTGTCCTTTTTAACCAAAAGATTAACTCCTTCCCAAAAGAAACTTATCAGCATTTTATCGAATAGACAAGGAAAACACCTCAAATATGTTATCGTACTACCTGTACTCAGTACTTACCACTGAATATTAAATTTTCATAAGGCACAGCCAGAGTACAAACACTAATAACCCTATACTCATATTGTAACATTTTTATTGTAAATTAGTCAACTGCTACTTAATAATTTTATTTAATAAATTTGAATTCATATTTTTAATTTTCTGAGTCATTGCCTTTTCTATACAATATTTTCCATCGCAAAATTTTATAATATCAGACTCTTTTATATTTTTCGGGAGTAATTTCAAATCTATTTTTAAAGCATTTCCTTTTTGATCCTCACATATGGCATAATCTTTTTCCAGCCTATCTATAGACAAATACATCAAGCTGCCCCCTTCTCGGTTATAATTTTCAATCCGTCCCCATTTGTTAAAAAAGTAATATTTCCCATAGTATCTGTCCGATAAATCCTGATATCAAAGTCGTAGAGTCTGTCTAAAATCTCTTTCTTGGGGAGATTATTTCTATCCGGGCCTGATGATATGACTGCATAATTTGGGCTGACACTTTTTAAGAACTTTTTAGTGGATGAGGTTTTGCTGCCGTGGTGGCCAACTTTCAGCACATCTGATGCCAAATTTATTCCGCTTTCTATTAAGTCGAGCTCTGCATTTTTCTCGGCATCGCCCATAAATAAGAAACTCTCCAGCCCATAGCTGACTCTTGCTATCACAGAATTATCATTCATATTTTCGTATTTCCTGCAAGGACCTAATATATCAACCGTAAGACCTGAAAATTCAAACTTTTCACCGGGCTGCGCAATTTTCACGTTTATTTTCTTCCTATCCAAAGACTCTAACATTTTTCTGTAGGTGAAGGAAGTAGGCGTAATCTGAGCAGGTACCTCAGACATAATGAAGCATCCGATATCAAAACTATCTATTATGTTGTACATTTGACCTATGTGGTCTCTGTGCGGGTGCGAAGCAATAACCAAATCAAGTTTTTTGACACCACGCCTGTTTAAATACTCCACAATACTGGGAGATATGTCACGGTCAGCGGAATCGATTAAAATATTTGTTTCCTTAAATTTGATATATGTACAGTCAGCCTTACCCACGTTTAAAAAGTGAACCCCCAGAGCGTAATTATCTTCTTCGAGATTTCCATCCGATAAGTTTACGGAATCAAAGACTTTATCCCATATTATAGCCCCATCTTTGTTATAGCTTATAACAGCTGAAACAATAAATATGCCAAAAACTAAAACCGATAACCATATTCTGCTATCAAATACTTTTTTTGCTTTCACTTTGTTTATTTCATCCTGTCTTATTATTATTTTGACGCAATATAAAAAATTTTAATCCTGCCGCAAGTTCATCTCGAGAAGTTGCTGACGGTTTATAAGAACCTGCCGTGCTTTTGAACCCTCATGAGGGCCGACTATACCCATTTTTTCCATTTCGTCCATAAGTCTTCCTGCCCTTGCATATCCGAGCCTTAGTCTCCTTTGCAAAAGGGAAGTCGAGGCTTGTCCCGCTGCAACTACGCACTCTATAGCCTCACTCATCATAGAGTCTACTTCTGTATTTTCCTGGGAATCAGTACTGTCTTGTTTATCCTTTTCGGCATTTTTGTCTATTTCATCTATGATATCATTATCATATTCATTTTTTTGGTCGCACTTTATATAATCTATAATATTTTCTATTTCTTTATCTGTAACGTAACACCCTTGTATTCTCAGAGGTTTCAGCGACCCTATGGGAGAAAACAACATATCACCTCTTCCAAGGAGTTTTTCTGCACCGCTCATGTCCAATATTGTGCGGGAGTCAACCTGCGACGATACAGCCAGTGCGATTCTGCTGGGGATATTTGCCTTTATTATGCCCGTTATTACGTCAACAGATGGTCTTTGTGTGGCAATGACAAGGTGCATTCCTGCGGCTCTGGCCATTTGTGCAAGTCTGCAAATGCTGTCCTCTATTTCATTTGGTGCAGCCATCATCAAGTCTGAAAGTTCGTCGATTATTATAATTATACTGTACATTTTAACTAAGTCGTTGCCTTCACTGTCTTTAGCCCCCTTGTTTTTCTCAACAAACAAGTTATATGAATGCATATCACGGACATTATTATCCGCAAATGTTTTATATCTCTTCAGCATTTCACTTACTGCCCAGCTCAGAGCCCCTTTAGCTTTTTTAGGGTCGGTCACGACCGGGACTAAAAGATGAGGTATACCATTATATACACCCAGCTCCACAACTTTAGGATCTATCATTATCATTTTAACTTCTTCAGGAGAGGCTTTATAAAGTAAACTTATAATAAAAGAATTAATACACACAGATTTTCCCGAGCCTGTTGACCCTGCGATTAAAAGATGCGGCATTTTACCTAAATCCGTGACAACAACTTTTCCTGATATATCCCTACCCAATACAACAGTAAGTTTACTTTTAGAATTCCTAAATACAGTAGAAGCAATAAGTTCATTCATGTTTACAACGCTTACAACTTTATTTGGAATTTCTACCCCCACAGCAGCCTTGCCGGGGATGGGAGCCTCTATCCTAACACCTGACGCCGCTAAATTAAGAGCTATATCGTCAGCTAAGCTTGTAATTTTGCTTATTTTAACTCCGGAAGCGGGCTGGAGCTCGTATCTTGTTACTGCGGGACCACGACTTACATCGATAATATTTGTTTTTACGTTAAAACTATTAAGCGTGTCAACCAGCATTTTTCCGTTTGCATTAAGCTCACTGGTAATTGACCCTTCGTTTACCTTATGTGACTCATTTAAAAAGTGCAGCGGAGGATATCTATATTGGTTTTCATTTCCAATATTATCTGTTCTATCTGTTATTTTACTTTTTTCAGAATTGCTATTCTCTTTTTTGATTTTTTCAATAAATGCTTCTGTAACTTTTTCTATTTCCCCGGTCTGCACCTTATCCTGATTATTAGGAGCATCTTTTTTAAATCCGCTCTTTTCCGCAAAGTCCGGCGTGCGACTATTTTGCTCATTTAGAATGTTATTTTCCTTTTTCTTCAAATTTTTCGTAGCATTTTTATTACCAAATACAGATTTTTTAAAATTCACAGCTTTATTTTTAAGAAAAACGAGTCCCTTGAAAATGACCTTCAGCAAATTTTCAAGGCTAATCCCGGTTAAAAACATTAGCGAAATAAAAAGCAAAATACTATTTAGGATACGCATCCCGGTAATCCCGATAAGGTACGTCAGAGGTGCCCCTACCAAAGCCCCTACAACTCCGGCATCAAGATTTTTTGTACTTTTAACGTAAATAATCTTTATGTGAGAAAAAAACTCTTTTGGAGGCGGGGTAGAACCAAGGGACAAAACGTAACATTCTATACAAAATAAAAATATCGCCGTACAAACCAAAGGAATTTTATAATTATTAATTTCCTCCGGCTTATTAAAAGCAAATATAGCAGATATATAAATCATTAAAATCGGCCACAAAATAGAGCAATATCCAAACAATCCCAAAATTAAGTCGTGCATAAATCTCCAGGCATTCTCACCGGGAATGCACACTAAAAAAAGCACAAGGACAGATACACCAAATAAAATTATTGCCTGTGCTTGTTTGCTTATGCCCTTCAGAGTTTTTATATTCTTTGTGTCAACCGTCTTTTTTCTGTTTTTTTTAAATCCTGATTCCCTTTTCATCCCTGATTTACCATCCTAGTTTTTATAATTGTTCACCGGTGAATATATTCACTTTATTTATAATTTCAACTATCCCTACAATCACTGTTAGGATACCTACCACAAACGTATATATTATAAATATATTCATTTTATCCGTATTTAAGAGCCATTTAAATAATTTTATTGCCATGAATCCAACGATAGCTGAGACAAGCATACCAACCACCACAGGCACCATATCGATATCATAAATTGCACCACTCTGGATCGCTTCCTTAAGTTCGAGAAGCGTTGCTGCGAATACCGCCGGAATTCCCAGTATAAAAGAGTATTCTAGGGCGGTTTTTTTATTTATTCCTCTCATAAGACCGACTGAAAGTGTACTTCCTGATCTGGAAAGCCCCGGGAAAACCGCAGCTAAAAACTGAGTAAATCCAATTAACAGTGCATCACAAACGCTTATATAACTCTTTTTATCCTTTGTAAAGACTTTGCCTGACTTTTTTTCTATTTCATTTTTCGCATTCATTTTGTACGACTTTACACCAATACTTAGCAGTAAACTTGTAATAAGTAAAAATATGCCCGGTATTATTATACAACTTCCATCAGAGAGATTTTCAGCTAAATCTTTTATACTCATTTTCCCGGGGGCTATAGGTAAAAACAACAAAAACAAGGGCAATAGCCCCATTATTATCATAGCCGTAAAATTTTTATCTCCAGAAAGTTTTCTTAATCTGAATTCTCCCTTTAATATGTCTTTGACTATGCCAAAAAAAGCTTTAATCAAGGCAAGTATTTTTTTGTGATAAAACGCAATTACTGCCAATAGGGTTCCGGTATGAAGCATAACGTTAAAAAATAAATTATTTTCCCTGACTCCCAAAATATGCTGAGCAAGAACCAGATGTCCGCTGCTAGATACCGGTAGAAATTCTGTTAACCCCTGGACTATACCCTGTATTATTGCACTTAAAATATCCATATAAACACATCCTCCAATGAATACCATTTTACAATAAAACAGTATGCTATGGCAATAACTAATTATTTTATTTTTTCTTATTGTTTTTTGATGTTTTTAATTTATTTTTATCTATCATGTGATATAGACATTCAAGTGCATCCGAAAGTCCCCCTACATAGTCTATTAGCCCTTCGTGTACTGCTTTACTTCCGTCTAAAACCGACCCTACGTCCATAACAAGTTCTTTTGTGTTCATAGCAAGTTCGTAAAATCGTTTAGCTGAAATTTTCGAATTTTCCGCTACGAACGACGTTATTCTTTTCTGCATTCTTTCAAAATATTCAAATGCCTGTGGTACTCCTAAGGTTAAACCGGTGCTTCTGACGGGATGTATTGTCATGGTCGCAGACTTTGCGATAAATGATTTTTTAGCAGAAACAGCTAAAGGCACACCTATTGAGTGACCGCCGCCAAGAACCATTGAGACTGTTGGTTTACGCATGCCGGCTATAAGCTCTGCAATGGCAAGTCCGGCCTCAACATCGCCCCCTACAGTATTGAGCATAATAAGCATGCCGTCTATACTTGGGTCTTCTTCAACAGAAACAAGTCTTGGTATAACGTGTTCATATTTGGTGGTCTTATTTTCTGACGGTAAAACATCATGTCCTTCAATTTGGCCAATTATCGTCAAACAGTATACTCTGCGACCTTCTGAACACGTTACTACCGCACCCATGTCCTTTATACGGCTTCCGGAGCTTGAATTATCCTCAGAATTATTTTTATCATCTTTCTTTCTGTCAGAATCGTCCATGGCTTCTAGTGAATTTTTTATAAATTGTTTCAGATTTTTTTTATTCATACATAAACACTCTCCTTCCAGGATAGTTTGCGTAATTTTTGACTAAATAACATAGAATATATTGATATATTTATAAATTTATAGTATAATTATATTGTAGGATATAAATTTAATGCAAAAGGGGTAGTGTTATGGACTTAAAAGAAAGCTTTTTTCAAATTCAGAAAATACTAGATATTATTTCTAAGGAGGAAACTTTGTCGAAAAAATTTGCTTCTTTAGATTCGCTGAGGGAAAAATTTGATTTTACTAAGGAAAAATGTCAAGCTCTGTCTATGCCTTGCGCTTACAACATTGAAGAATTCGAAAAATTCTTTATTCTTGCGGATTTAGTAAGGGAGGTAAACGAGGACTCACATTTTTCAAATGACTTTAAAAAAGCGGGTGGTGTTAATGAACTGTATGATATATTGATGCAAAAGGCAGATGATATGGGGCTGTCTGTCCGGATAGATCAGTCGGATTTTGAAGATTTCATTGGAGCATTTTCAGGTGGAACCGAAAAAGTTCCGCCAGAGGATTTGGACGCAGTTTCGGGCGGCACCTTTTTGGATGCTTACTGTAGAAGGCAGCAGGAGTATGCGGTAGGAGTTGACCTGGGCAGACGTATACTCGATCTGATCAAGATTATTAAGGAAGACTAATTGCCTGATATTAAAGTAGTTTGCGATTGTATGCCCAATTTTTATAACACTTTTGCCCGCTGATGTATATAATGTAAATAAGGGTTTGAAACTGTTAAGTTACCGGTTATTTACAAAAAACGGCGGGTGAATTGTATGTGCAGTTATCGTCAACAAGGCATTTGGGCTCTTACTTTCGGCCTGGGACTAGCATTTTCATTTATATTCCCTGAAAACTTTATTACAATCATTGTATTAATCCTTGTAATAATTTTAGCCCTAGCTCTTATTAAGTGCTAATTTGTATCGGGAGGTCTTTTAGATGAAAGTAGTTGTTATTAGCAACCCTAAATTTGTTGGATTTTTTCTCAGAAAGATGTTTGGTATTAAAAAAGAGGAGATACAGCAATAAAATTAAGAGAGCCCAAATAAGAAATCCAGTAGACATAAAATAAATCCAATAGAATAAAAAATTAGAATTCACACAGGGAAGCGTAAATTTAAGCGACATTGCATTGCACCTAGAACTTTTGAGTTTCAGGTGCCGATTTTTTGCTTCTTATGGTAACGCAAAATCTAATAATAGCCCGCTCTATTATAGGCTAGTTAAAACTTATTATCAAAATCACTCGACATTATCTGTATATTATTTATATAACGCACCTAGCAATTGTATATAAAAAGTCTTATTTAAATTTTGCAGAGTGCAGCAAGGAGCAATGGCAGGGCAGTGGACGTGCTCCAGAGAGCCTAGGTAAACAAACGGAGGCTATTTGCGTCACTAGTGAGGCAGCTCAATAAAAATATATTAAGTTTATAAAAAGCAGAAGCCGTCAAACTTTTCTAAGCGACGTCTTTTTTAGTGAATTCTATTAAATAATTGTTGACTAATTTAATTAAAAATGGTATAATATTAATACAAAGTATTTTCAGTGCGGTTTGAATCGTTTGAGGCCAACATAATAGGGGGGATTTTTTGTGGATGGATCCGGTATGGCAAAAGGTACACTTGTAATTGTGGGAGCTGCTGTGTTGGCTGCTTCAATTTATTCTTGGTTTTCAGGCGAAATCAAGGCTGGTTCGGTTGCAACCGGCGCCGGGAGTAGTGCAAACTCTGATCAGGGGTTTGATTTTAAATTCTCTCCAAATAAGTCATTTTGTAGTGTTAGGGACTTTGTCATACAAGCTGAGGTCTCTCAAGCTCAGGAAAAAGCTTTCGAGATAACGGCTCCAATTGTAAGAAATTTAAACCGTTTTGAAGCCGTCAGGCGGTCGTCCTCCTACCGTTATAGAGAGCCTGAACCTAAACCGACCATTGTAGAACGAATTTTAGATCAGGGGGTTAGGGAAGGGGATTTGCCTGTACCCGACTTTACCATAAAAGATGTACGTATGGCAAAGAATAACACTGATCCTCAGTGTAACGCCAAAGATGCAGAGTTTGTTTATTATCGATGGAATGATGGGAGCAAGCCTAAGGGGATGAGGGGTTTGGATGTTTCATTTCTTTATGACCAACCTGAAGCCGAGGATGGATGCTTTGTAAATTTAGCCAGCCAATTTAACGCTCTTGAGTCTATGACTAGCGACAAAAGTGCCGTGGTATTGTGGCTGGGTGATTATACCCAGGGTCCGCAGTGCGCCTTGCAGTCGATTGCGGGAAGCAAACACAGAGAATCTGCCGATAAGCAAGGAAAGCTTCCGGATGCAATTAAGGATATTTTGGATGCTTGTTTAATTGGCGGTAAGCCGATAACTGAGAAGTATAAGGATCTTTACCACAATGGCTATTTGCAATTGCTTGAGATTACCGATAAAAAAGATATGAGAGAGTTCTTGTCGTTCTTGGATCATAGAATCGATGATATGAAAGTGCTTATGCAGTGGGTGAGATGTGAAGGGTCAGGGAAAACACAGCTACAGTTCTTTACGGCAGCGCCCGCGTTTGTGTCCGGATACTACGACGGGATGTGGGATAAAACTGACGAAATGACCGAACTTAGAAAAAGAGCCTGTGTAAAATTGGTTGAAGCTCAATATAGGGCTATGGCTCAGATGGCGTGTATTCGTGCGGATGAAACCGGCAAAAATGTGAAAATGCACGTTTCTATGGTAGGCTGCGGTGCTTTTAATAATCCTAGGGAAACGATAGTACCCGCTTTGAAAGCGATGAGAGACGAGCTTAGAGGGCATGATGTTACAGTGTTTTTGCATAGTTTTGGCAGAGACGTAGATATATGGGATAGTGCTGTAAACGAGTTAGGAATTAAAGCTGTTCCTCTGGAAAGATGGAGGGAAAGCCACAATAGTTAGACCACCCCGGGGCTGATTTTGTCTTAGAAGCAAGGGAAGGTTTAAATGATGTATTAAATGTAAGAATGTAAGTATAACGTATACCTATTTGTTTTAAAATATGCGACCACCTCTATGCGAGGTGGTCTAGCTATTTTTGTGTGGGAATTAAACCTTAATTGCAGCCACAACCGCAGTCTCTGTCTCTGGCATCTCCACCACAGCCACCGCAGCAGCACAAGATGAGTATAAGTATGATTACCCAGCTGCAATTATTTCCACCAAAAAATCCGTTGTTACACATATAAGTTATTCCTCCTTTAAAGTTCTCAATAATATACTATTCCAATAGCAATATACTGTTACAGAAATTAAGAGAAATTTTTATATGTCTAACTAGAGCCGTATGAAAAATAGAATAAATTGTCTATTTTAACCAGAGCATAGAAGAAGCTAGGTGAATAAAAGCAAGATATGAAAGCTTCGCTACTGTTTAGGGTGCTATCTTAAATTATTTTAAATGCGAATAATTATATATATTGTATATGCGCTCTAGCAGTAGATTTATCCTTTTTAGGGAATCAGACTTATTAAATATTTCGCAAGAAGACTTCATTGATTTTAACTTTTCAGAATTTTTCAAGAGATTTTTTATAGAGTCAGCCCCCTTTTCTAGCCTTATTGCCATATTATTACTCACAAGAAAATCTGCATTTTCTTTTTCTTGTCCAGGTATTGCATCAAATATCGCCATGGGAAGGTTGCAAGCCAATGCCTCTGTAATCGTTAGCCCCCCCGGTTTAGTTATTATCAGATCGGCAGTCTGCATATATTTGTCCACTTCTTTTGTAAAATACAAAATCCTCGTATTTCTTTTATGAAAGTCTATGTATTGGTTAGTTTTGTGCTGGATATTTCGATTTTTTTGCACCCTGATAAGCTTGAATGTTTTAGATTTAAGCCGTGACATATAGTTACGCAATAATTTATGTCCAGACACTTTTCCTCTCTTTGTCACCGACGTACTGGCAGCCTCTTCTATGGAATTATAAAGTTCTTCATTTCGGCCGGTTATAACTATAATTTGAAAATACATTGATATTTCCAATACATCTTGGTATATTGATAAGATATTTTTAACCCCAAAACTTCCTGCCATAATAAGTATTGTAGGTAATTTAGGATTTAACCCCATCTCTTTTAATACTATTTCCTTATCCTTTTTTGTGTAAAACGCCCCATCAATAGGTATTCCATAGGGATAAACCTTCCAATACGGAACGCCCATATCATACATGCTTTTTATCATATCATCATTAGCAACAACATATGCATCTACATTTTCACTAATCCATGTCCTATGAGGTGCATAATCAGTCATTATGCAAACTACCGGAGTGTTGATTCTGTTTATACCCCTTAGCCGTGATGCCATTTCTGTTGAAAATGGGTGCGTTGTTACTATAATATCAGGATTGTATTCATCAATAAGTGGAGCCAATTTCTTACTTATAAAATTATTTACGTTCGCAATGGCTTGCATAATAGATTTTTTATTTGCACTGTCATATAAAACTTTATATAAACCGGGTTTTTTCTTTGCCAAGTATTCATATCCTTCTGTTATCGTCTTATTCAGAATAGGATTTATATACTCCAGCGTGTCTAGAACAATAACTTCATTTGCAAGACTCTCCAAGTAATCCTTTATGGCATTAGCCGCCCGCATATGTCCGCCGCCCGTCGTTGCGGACAGGATCATAATTTTCACAAAATTCCCCCCTGCTCAATATACCAAAAAATTCCTGTATACATCATAGATACAAGAATTTTACACATTTATTATGTTAAAAGCAAGGGTTTTTGAATATAAACCTCTGCCAAAAAGCATTAAATATAAAGTTTAGCTTCTAGTCACGCCTTCTCGTCATAAGCAAAAGTCTCGCAAGTGAAAGCAGTGCCGTAAATGCCGCCGCAACATAAGTAAGTGCAGCTGCACTCAATACCTCTCTTGCCTCATCCAGCTCCTGCGAGTGAAGAATTCCCGTACTTTCAAGGGACTTAAGCGCCCTCTTGCTCGCATCAAATTCAACCGGGAGTGTAACTAATTGAAACAAAACCGCCATACTAAATAAAATTATTCCTAAATTCACTATAAAGTTATACTGAACAGGCAGCAAGAGCCCTATAAATACTAAAGGCATAGAAAGCATCGAACCAAACTGCGATATCGGAACCAGTGCCTGCCGGATTTTTATTGGAAAATAACCTCGTGCATGTTGAACTGCATGTCCTGCCTCATGCGCAGCGACGCCTACTGCCGAAATTGAGGACTTATCGTACACAACATCCGACAGACTTATGCTATTGTCCCTTGGGTCAAAGTGGTCATTTAGGTTTCCCCTTATTCTACCAACACTAACTCCCGTTACATTGTTTTGCCTTAAAACCTCCAACGCAGCATCTTTACCTGTAACGCCCCGCATGCAGCGAACTTTAGAATATTTTTTAAACGTATGCTGAACCTTGAAATGAGCATACATCGAAACGGCCATTGTTATAAACATATAAATAAAGTAGTTTAAATCGTAATAATAAAATCCATACATAGCTAATCTACACCCCCAAAATCATTCCTGTCTGAACTTTTGTGCCTCTTATAAAATCTGCAGCGGGCATTCTTTTCTTGCCTTCCATTTGTACTTCGGTAAGCTCCAGTGATGTACCATCTGCACACGCCACAATAAAAGGATTTATGCTCAACACCTCCCCTGCAGTCCCTCCTTTGTACTCAGATACCTTTGACCTATATATTTTTAAGGTCTTCCCCGCAATATCAGTGTATGCCACAGGCCACGGGTTTAATCCCCTAACTAAGTTATTAATCTGCAAAGATGTCTTCTTATTAAAATCTATCCTTGCCTCAGACTTAGTCAAAATTGCAGCATATGACGGTTTAATATTTGTCGCACTTTGTTTTATGGGATTAATCTCACCGCTTTCCAATTTATCCAAGGTTTCTATGAGTAAATCCGCTCCTATTTTCGACATTCTTTCAAAAAGTTCTCCTGAAGTCTCATTCTCTCCTATTTTTGTAGCCGTCTGCAACAAAATATCTCCCGTATCAAGCCCTTCATCCATAAGCATTGTGGTTATTCCGGTTTTCTTCTCTCCATCCATTATGCTTCGCTGTATTGGTGCCGCCCCACGATACTTAGGGAGCAGGGAACCATGTACGTTTATACAACCCATTTTTGGTATTTCTAGCACAGCCTTTGGCAGAATTTTACCATAAGCAACCACAACTATCACATCCGGAGTCAGCTCTTTGATAATATCGGCGACATCCTCAGATCTCAAATTTTTGGGCTGATATACCGGAATATTATTTTGCTGAGCCGTGACCTTAACTTCAGGGGGAGTTAAAATTTGCCTTCTGCCAACCGGTTTATCCGATTGAGTAAACACCGCACAAATTTCATGCCCCTTTTCAACTAACTTCCTAAGCGAAACGGCTGCAAATTCCGGAGTTCCCATAAAAACAATACGCAAGATAGATCATCCCCTATTAAATTTTATCTTCTCCGCACGAGAAACCGCCACAGTCTTAAAAAATATACCATTTACCTGGTCTATCTCATGACACAAAGTCCTGGCTTTAAGTCCTTTTGCATTAACCTGAATAATATTTCCATTTCTATCCTGCCCTTTTACCTTAACTATCTCCGGTCTTAATGTAATAAAAACCTCCCCGGGACAAGACACACTCCCTTCCCAACCCTGCTGAGAACCAATTTCATCTACAATTTCGGGATTAACAAGTTCGATAAGCCCATCTCCTATATCCACAGAAATAATTCTCTTCATGATTCCAATATGAGGTCCTGCCAATCCTATGGCTTTAATTTTATACATAGTCTCAGTCAGATCATCGAGCAAAGTATGCAGCTTTGAATCAAAGTCTGTAACCATCCTGCATTTTTTCGACAATATGGGCTCTCCCTCACGTGATATACTCCTTACTGCCAACGTGAAAACTCACCTCTTTTATCGAAGTCACTTTCCATATCCTAAAAAATCATTTATTATCTAAAAATGCTCATAATTTTATGCCAAATACCCACAATCAGTCATTTAAAACTCTCTTTCAGTACCAATTCACCCTTCGCAATGGAAACAGCCCTCTCCAAAAATGATATCCCATCCAAATGGTCAATTTCATGACAAAACGCTTGTGCTTTTAAATCTTTACCCGCTATGTCAAATTTATTTCCGTCCCTGTCAAATGCTGTAACTTTAACGATTCTCGGTCTAATAGTAACCGCACTCTTACCCGGATACGACAAACATCCCTCTGATTCTTTCCTCTCTCCCTCATGTTCAACAATAACCGGATTAATAAGTTCTATAAGCCCATCTCCAACGTCCACAATAGCAACCCTTTTCAAGAATCCTACCTGAGGAGCCGCAAGTCCTACGCCCTTTGCATGATACATAGTTTCAGCCATATCATCCAGAAGCTCATGCAGCCTTAAATCAAATTTTGTAACCTCCCGACATTTTTTAGTGAGTATCGGATCCCCCTCTAAAACTATAGTTCTAAGTGCCATAAAAATTATCTCCTTTCTATTCACCAAATGAACATTGGATTCACATCAATAAAAATATCAACCTGTTTGGAATTAGCTCTCCTCTCGTATAATAACATAATTTCAGACATCATTCCACGAAAATCTTTACTATTTTTAAACTTTATAAGTATTCTATAACGATAATTGCCGCAAACTTTATCAACATTTGCTGGACACGGTCTGAAAATCCTCAGCGGTATGTTCTTATATTTGCTCGACGCTATATCTTTTAATTTATTAAAAAATTCATTGCTTACCAGTTTGGTATTTTTTTCTTCTTTCCCCTTAAATCCTACATAACATAAATCTGAAAAAGGCGGATAGAGCATTGCCTTCCTAATCTTAATTTCCTCGCTATAAAAGCTTTCATAATCCTGTGCCGCTGCCAAATCTATTATCGTATTCTCCGGAGTATATGTCTGAATCACAGACTTGCCTCTAGCTTGTCCCCGTCCTGATCGTCCCGATACCTGTGTAATTAACGAAAATGTACGCTCGTAGCTTCTAAAGTCATCACTGTAAAGAGATTGATCGGCCATCAAAACCCCCACAACCGTAACATTAGGAAAATTAAGTCCTTTTGCTACCATCTGTGTACCTATCATTATATCATATTTTCCCTCAGAAAAATCCCTAAACATTTTTTCATGCGAATCTATTTCATCCACACTATCAGCATCTACTCTAAGTATTTTTGCATCCGGGATAAGTTCTTCTAACTGAAACTGTGCCCTTTGTGTCCCTATCCCTTCATAACTTATATTCTCTCCGTGACACTTTGGGCATTTTTGCAGAAAATCCATAGAGTGCCCACAGTAATGACACATTAGCCTGTTATTCGCACGGTGATAATTCATCGTAATATTACAGTTCGGACAAATAACAGGTTCCCTACAGCTCCTGCACCTGACAAAAGTATTGTATCCTCTTCTGTTTAGAAGTAAAATAGCCTGTTTTCCCGCCTTTTTCTCCTCTTTTATAACTTCAATTAGCCTCTCGCTAAATGGAGTAGGGTTTCCTTTGACAAGCTCATCGTTCATATCTACAGTCTCTGTAACCGGAAGCACTGCATTTCCATACCTTTTATCAAGCTTATGAAGTGAATATTTCCCCACCTTAGCACAAAAATAACTTTCTATTGACGGGGTCGCAGAAGCCAGCAGCAGCATACATTTATTATATTTACACCTCTGCACTGCAATATCTCTCGCATGAAATCTGGGGGATGCCTCAGATTTATATGTAGATTCGTGTTCTTCATCCATGACAATAAGCCCTAAATCTTTAACCGGTGCAAAAACAGCTGTCCTAGTCCCTATAACGACCCTGGCAAAACCATTTTTAACCCTATCCCACTCACTTAACCTTTCTTTATCAGGCAGTCCACTGTGAAGAATCGCAACCGTATCCCCATAATGCACTTTAAATAAGTCTACGAACTGGGACGTCAGTGCAATCTCAGGCACCATAAATATCGCACTTTTACCCCTTTTCACAACGAAATCAATAATAGCAAGCATCACCATGGTTTTCCCGCTGCCCGTTATCCCATGCAGCAAAGATACATGTGGTTTATCCTCCACTATTAAGCTTTTAAGTTCTTGAAAAACAACTCTTTGGCTGTCACTCAGATTAATATTCTCTCTGCTCTTAATTGTTTCACAAATCTGGCTGCTCTTGGGCTCTTCCTTTTCACTACAAACCAGCACTTTTTTATTGATTAAATTGTTTACTACGTTTTTGGATTCCCCCGTAAAATAACATATATCTTTTACAGTTGAAATCCCACGCTGCTTAATAAAATCAATCACTTTCCTCTGCTTAACCGTAAATCTAATGTCAAAATTCACGGCAGGATTCAAGCGTATATACAATATAGACCTTCTGTATGCTATTTTCCTGGCTTTTTGCTCAATGTACAAGATACCTAAAATCTTAAGTCTCTCTATGAGGCTACCATAGTTTGAGGCTAAATTACTAAGAATTCTACCCTTTATTTGCCGTTTTTCATTTCTTATCCGAAGTGCCAAACTTTTCTCTTCCAGTGTTAAGCTGTTCTGTAAATTCATAAACCTAGACTCATTGAATCTCAACACCGCATCTGTTTTAATCCTAGAACTGAGCGGAACCATGGCTCTAATACCATCAAACCATGTGCAATAGTAATTGTCTTTCATATACCTTGACAGACAAATCATTTCATCAGTTAAAGCCGGAACGGTGTCAGAGACCGTACATATTTCTTTAATACTCTCGTCAATTTCGTCTACAGTGCGGACAGCAAAAATCACTCCGACTCTCTGCGCATTAGATTTTCCGAACGGAACCACCACAAATACACCAACGGAAACGCAACTCTCTAAATACTCAGGCACAGAATAAGAATAAAAATTATCAAAACCAAACTTAGTCTTTTCAATTACTGCGTCGATAACTACAGGCGTAAAATTTACCTCTCTTTTACTCTCAAATTACATCCACATTATAACTGTCAGGCTCGATTATCTCATATTTATGTTCCTTAAATTCCCTTATAGCTATATTTACCGCCTTTTCCGTGATCGGTTCTCCTCTTAAATACGCTTCATCCGTTATTTTCCTAGCTCTCTTAGCTACCGCTACAGCGAGCGCATACTTACTTTTTTTTCCGCTGAGCATGTCGTCTATTGACAAAACTCTACCCATTTTTAAGCACCTCATCTATAATATAATTTGAACTCTTAACTCTCATATGTTCAGCTTCCACAATCTTTAGTATATCCTCTACACACCCTTCCAGAGAATCATTAACCACTATATAATCATAATCCCTAGAGCATTCTATTTCCTCCCGAGCCCGGCGAAGCCTCTTTTCTATAACTTCATGATTATCAGATCCACGCCTGCTAAGCCTTTCTCTCAGCACCTCCATCGATGGCGGTAGTATAAAAATACTAACCGCATCGGGATAACTCTTCTTTACCTTTACTTTTCCCTCAACTTCTATCTCTAAAATTACGTCTCTGCCCTTAGAAATCATGTCAAAAACGTTTGCCTTAGGTGTACCATAAAAATTACCACAATATTCTGCATACTCCAAAAACTCTGATTTTTCAGCTCTGCGCCGGAATTCATTGCTTTGGATAAAAAAATAGTCAATGCCTTCTTTTTCCCCGCTGCGAGGTTCCCTTGTCGTCACAGATACAGAAAGCTCGAATCTTTCGGACTCTTTCATAAGTTTCTTTATAACCGTATCCTTGCCGGTTCCTGAGGCCCCCGATAAAATGACAAGGAGACCTCGATAGCCAATATCCAAATCAGAAATTCTCCTCTCCAATCGAATTATCTTCCCTCATAACCCTATTTTCAAGCAATTCAGGTCTAAGTGCCGATATTACAACATGTCCGCTG
Source organism: uncultured Eubacteriales bacterium (assembly GCA_949422855.1). GTDB lineage: Bacteria > Bacillota > Clostridia > Oscillospirales > Acutalibacteraceae > CASPLG01. The sequence goes on from CASPLG010000001.1 coordinate 28,247, forward strand.
TCCATAACTATCACTGACTGGGTCTTCCTCCCGCATGTCGCATCAATCAACTCCCCCGAATTCTTACCGTCCTTTATTATTCTCTTCACAGGAGCCGCATCAGGAGCGAGGATAGAGACAATCTTGTCTAGAGAAACCATATTACCAAAGCCGATATTAAGTACCCTCAAAAATATTCCCCTCAGTAAAAACCTAATATAAATCATGGAGGCGCCACCCAGATTTGAACTGGGGAATAAAGGTTTTGCAGACCTCTGCCTTACCACTTGGCTATGGCGCCATGAGAAACACAAAAATGGAGCGGATGACGAGGCTCGAACTCGCTACCTCCACCTTGGCAAGGTGGCGCTCTACCAGATGAGCTACATCCGCAAAATTAAGTGGTGCCTTCGGACGGAATCGAACCATCGACACGAGGATTTTCAGTCCTCTGCTCTACCGACTGAGCTACAAAGGCAAAATATGGCGACCCGAAACGGGCTCGAACCGTCGACCTCTAGCGTGACAGGCTAGCGTTCTAACCAACTGAACTACCGGGCCACAAATGGTGGGAACAACAGGACTCGAACCTGTGACCCCTTGCTTGTAAGGCAAGTGCTCTAACCAACTGAGCTATGCTCCCTTGAGTCACGTTCACCGTCTTGATGAACCACAACACATCTAATCTTACCATTGACTCCCCTGCTTGTCAACACTTTTTTTTATTTTGTAAAGATGCACAAAACAATTCATGTCTTGCCTGGTGTATTTTCTGTTTTTCACCTCTACTTTATTATATAGATTTTCTCTGATATGTGTGAAAACAAATTCTGTGATTTCCTAAAATATCCACCTATTCATAGGTCGCACGCCGGACACATTACAACCCGCGTCTGCGTCTTTCTCCTTTTTTCTGCCTTATATCTTCACCGTAAAATTCATATATGGCACTCTCGCCAAGTATCCTAGATGCCATACGTTCTGTATAATTATTTGCTATTTCAGCAATATCTAAATTAGTACTTATTATAGTGGGTTTTGACGATAAAATTCTGGAGTTCACTATATTGTAAATTGCTGAGTTTGAAAATTGCGTCAAAAATTCACTCCCCAGATCATCTATTATCAATAAATCACAATTAATAAAATGCTGCTCACTCCCGGAATATACTTCCAAATTCTTAAATCTTTCCTTTTCAAGACACGAAACCATATTAGGAGCCGAAACATAAATGACAGCAAATCCATTATTTATAACCGTATTGGCAATTGCAAGAGAAAGATGCGTTTTACCTAAACCTGTACCACCCTTCATAAGTATGCTGCGAGATTTAAGGCTAAAATTATCTGCGTAATCTACACACGCTCTGAATATCGCATTCATATGCTCTCTTGGGGATGGCATATTTTCTTCATAACGAATGTCAGAATAATAATCAAGCGAAAATGTTTCAAACGTAGACAAACTAAGAGGAGAAAGTTTATTTACGTCGTTATACACCTGTTTTTTCATTAAATTTTTCATACATTCGCACATTTTCCCGTCTATAAAGCCCTTGTCTTTGCATTCATTGCACCTATGATGAAGTTCTAAATAATTCTCGGGAAAATTAAAATTCGCAATAATTTCTTTTAATCTTTCTTGCAACTTAAAGTTTCTTTCCCTCAGATGTTGCACTTCCTCACTGACATTTGCCCCGCAAACAACAGCTTTTGCCACTTTTAAAGCGGTAAATGCCAGTTCCTTCTCTATTTCTCTAGCCTCGGGAACACGACGGTACAAAACGGATTTTCTGAACTCCAAATCTTCCTGAGACTTTTTACGAAATTCATAAAGTTGACTTTCTGCTTTGTCATAGATTTCCTTGTTATACTTCATGGCCTTTTCCTGCTTCCAAAACGAATTTCATCAAATATATTATAATTTTTCTTGTATTTTTCTATATCATACGTCGGTTTTTTGCTCTTGTCCGTAGACTTTAACTTAGCCTTTTTTTGTTGCTGTAGTCGCACCTGCTCTAATGTGTATATTTTCCCACTATGCCATCTAGATATTATACTGTCCATGTACTTTAAAATATATTTGCCATTTGAATTTACGCATATTTCGTAGGCCTCTTTTATCATGTCCTCTTCATATCCCCATAAATTATACCAACGATTTATACATTCCTCTTCTTTGCCCGTAGGACGTCTCTGCATACCTATGATGTTTTCGAAGGCTGCCCATGATTTCCAAAATTGACCTAAAGACTTTATCTTTTTTTCTGCACTTTCGATTGTGTCTATACCTTCAGACGCCCAAGAAATTCCTACGGTCTCTATGTATCTCATATTCCCCTTCCCGACGCTCACGGCGTACTGTATTATCATTAGTATAACATCTATAGGTAGTCCTTCGTTGTCCATAAGCGTTATTAATACAGCACTGTCCCCCGGAGATATTAGTCTGCCCAGTATAACCTCAGCCTCTTGAAGCAAAAACGCTACATCTTTAGAACTTTTCGTCCTCTCGGCTACATATGAACTACCGGGTTTTAACGTTCTTGACAAAGCTCGGGGTCTATTCTTTGCAGTATTGTTTATCCCCGATGAAACACCTTTAGGCATGTCGTTATTTAGAGTATTTGCTCTTTCATCCCCTGCAGTTATTACCCCGGCACAACACCTTAATATTCCTGCATCCGCCCAATATTCCAAAGAATCTTTTACGTCTTCCCTATCAAGAGAAAGAGACTCGGCAATACCTTCATCCGAAAATTCCCGCCCTGAATTTCTCAGTATCCACAATAAAACTTTAAGCTGGGCAGAACCGGCAAGTTTTAAATGTTTATCCACAACCGACGAGGGTACCGCAAAAACAGCCCCCCATTCCCCTAATTTTATACAATACGACAATACATACCCTCCAGCATTTTTATAATCTTAAATTATAACACAATAAACCCCTTAATACAAAGGTAACTTAAAAGACAAATCCTCCTCAAAGCTAACTCGACTGTGCAGCAGCGAGCCGTGCAGCAGGGACTCTGAATGGGGAACACGAAACATAATCTATCCCCAGACTATTTAGAAATTTAATTGATTCCGGGTCTCCACCATGCTCTCCACATACACCGAGCTTTAAATTAGGATTAGATTTTTTCCCCAATAAACAAGCTGTTTTCATAAGGCTCCCCACACCCTCGACGTCAAGGTGTTCAAATGGGTCAAACTCCAGTATTTTATTCTTATAGTAGTACCCTAAGAATTTAGAGGCATCATCACGGCTAAACCCAAACGTCATTTGAGTCAGGTCGTTTGTGCCAAAACTGAAAAAATCCGCTTCCTTGGCGATTTTATCCGCAGTAAGTGCAGCCCTGGGGATTTCTATCATTGTGCCTATTTTATATTTCATATCAACCCCGGATTGGTTTATCAGCAAATCAGCTGTTTTTTTGACTATATCCTTAATAAATTTTAATTCCTTTACATCCCCGACCAGAGGAACCATAATCTCCGGTGTAATACGGTAACTTGTATTTTCCTTCATCACTCCTATGGCAGCACCGATTATCGCTGAGGTTTGCATCTGTGCTATTTCCGGGTACGATATTGCTAACCTGCATCCACGGTGTCCCATCATTGGATTGACCTCCTTTATGGCGTCTATAGTGGAGCAGAGTTTTTGTTCAGCAATTTTTAGGTTTTTAGCAAGCTGTTTTATTTCACCGTCGTTTTTAGGAATGAATTCGTGCAGCGGAGGGTCTAAAAGACGTATAGTCATAGGCAGCCCCTTTAATTCAGAAAACATATCCACAAAATCTTTCTTTTGGTATGGAAGGAGTTTATTTAGCGCAATTTTTCTCTCATTTTCATCCTGGGCGACAATCATTTCTCTGACAGCATTTATTCTGTCTCCCTCAAAAAACATATGTTCTGTTCGACACAGCCCTATACCCTCTGCACCAAATTTTATGGCCTGCTTTACATCTTTGGGAGTATCCGCATTGGCAAAGACCTTCAATCTTCGCTTCGAATCAGCCCATTTAAGGAATTTTTCCAAGCTCTTAGAAATCTCAGCATCAACAGTCGGTATAGCTTCGTCATATACATATCCCGTGGAACCGTCCAGTGATATTATATCGCCCTCATTTACAATTTTCCCGCCCAATTTAAAGCTTTTATCCTCTACATTTATTTCAGTTTTACTGCACCCCGAAACACAGCATTTACCCATCCCCCGTGCCACAACTGCGGCATGTGATGTCATCCCGCCATGCACCGTCAATATACCCTCCGATACCTGCATACCTTTTATATCCTCCGGAGAAGTTTCACGGCGAACTAAAATTGCCTTTTCACCCCTTGAGCGCAAGTTCTCAGCAGACCGTGCTGTAAATACAACTTTTCCGCATGCAGCACCGGGAGATGCTGCTAAGCCTTTTCCAATTGGTCTTGCTTTTTTAAGTTTTTCACAATCAAACCGGCTGTGAAGCAATGAAGTTACCTGGTTCGCAGTCACGCGCAAAATAGCCTCCTCTTTGGATATTTTTCCTTCATCCACCATATCAAGTGCAATCTTTAAGGCAGCCGGAGCGGTGCGTTTCCCTGTGCGTGTCTGCAGCATATATAATTTGCCGTTTTCTATTGTAAATTCCATATCCTGCATGTCCCCATAGTGCTCTTCAAGTCGGCGTGCAATACCGGCGAATTGATTGTAAACATCCGGCATAACAGATTTCATGGCCTCCAGCGAGGATGGGGTTCTTATCCCTGCAACAACGTCCTCCCCCTGTGCATTCATAAGGTATTCCCCAAATAATTCATTTTCACCGGTCGAGGGATTCCTGCTAAACGCAACTCCCGTACCTGAATTACTCCCGAGATTGCCGAAAACCATCATTTGGACATTAACTGCAGTCCCCCAGCTGTAGGGTATACCGTTCATCTTTCTGTAAACATCGGCACGGGGGTTATCCCAGGAGCGAAAAACAGCTTTTATTGACTCTATTAATTGTGTCTTTGGCTCCTGCGGAAAATCAGCATTTATCTGTTCTTTGTATATATTTTTAAACCTCTTTACAAGCCATTTTAAGTCCTCTACTTTCATCTCAGTATCCGATTTAATACTGCGTTTTTTCTTTAGACTGTCAATTTCATCCTCGAACAGAGATTTTGGAATTCCCTTTACAACATCCGAAAACATTTGAATAAAACGTCTGAAAGAATCATAGGCAAACCACATATTTTGAGTTAAATTGCAAAGCCCTTCCACAACTTCGTCATTTATACCCAGATTAAGTATTGTATCCATCATACCGGGCATTGAGGCTCTTGAACCGGAACGTACAGACAGTAAAAGAGGTGAGGCTGCATTCCCTAATTTTTTACCCGACAGTTCCTCAATTTTATATACATATTCCATAATCTGCGTTTGTATATATTCAGAAAGCTGCTTATCGTTTTTATAATATTCACAGCAGGCCTCGGTAGATATGGTAAATCCACAGGGAACAGGCATGCCCAAAGACGTCATCTCAGCAAGATTTGCACCCTTTCCTCCAAGAATTTCTTTCATGCTGCTTTTGCCCTCGGAAAATAAATATATATACTTCTTTCGCATAACGTTACCCCCGCATTTTTCAAAAAATATTGTATTCACTTATAAATTTTATTAATATGTATTGATATACAGCGCCGGATATAATTGTAACAATATGAATGGCATATTTCTACTAATTATCTGATAAATTTTAAATTATTTATTTTATAACGGAAAATTTTCAGTCTCTAGCATGACAATACTTGCAAAAATTTGTTGTATATTATATCATTAGTTCAAGATAATTTGGCAGTGAATTGTTTTTTAAAGGTGGTGGATGTCTGCTTGTCTAATCAGTGCTGCATTGTTCTTGCTGCCGGTGAAGGTCGGAGAATGAATACTGATGTGCCCAAAGTCCTTGCGGATGTCTTATTTAAGCCTATGCTCGGATGGGTTCTGGATGCGGTATCAAAAAGCAATGTCAAGGATATATGCGTTGTAGAGGGGTTCAAACACGAGGTTGTGCAAAAATACATAGAAAGTTTGGACATAAAATGCGAAAGCGTTATACAAACCGAAAGAAAAGGTACCGCTCATGCTGTTATGACAGCTGAAAATTTCCTCAAAAAAAGAAGCGGCGGAGATGTATTGGTATTAGGCGGAGACTCTCCTTTTATCGACCGGCAAACTATTTTGGACTCATATGAACAACACAAAACAGATAAAAATTCAGCAACTATAATTTCCTCAAAAGTCGAAAATCCGTTCGGATACGGGCGAATTGTTAGAAATTCTCCTCAGAATTCGGTTGTCGCTATTGTCGAGGAAAGCGACGCCAGTGCCGGACAAAAAATGATAAATGAAATAAATTCTGGAGCGTATTGGTTTAAAATTGGCGATTTGCTATCCCAACTCTTTAAAATATCAAATAACACATCTCAGCAAGAGTTCTATTTAACTTCTATAGTTAAATTGTTAATAGACCAGGGGTTCAGAGTTAATGCATTTGAGGCCGAAACTTCCGATATTGTGCTTGGTGCCAATGATTTGCTGCAGCTTGAAAACTTAAATAGAATTGCAAGAAATAAAATCTTGGACAGATTAATTCGTGAGGGGGTTAATATCCCCTGTCGTGATGGGGTGATTGTGGAACAAGATGTTGTTATACATAGGGGAGCAACCATTCTGCCCAATACTATGATTTTTGGAAAATCCATAATCTACCCAGGTGCAGTAATTGGTCCGAATTCTCAGGTTATAAACAGCAGGGTAGGTGAAAATGTGAATTTTAATTCCAGCTATTGCATAAATACTGTTATACCTGATAATAAATTCATTCATCCTTTTACATGTTTTAATGATAGTTTTACGTGTTCTCTTTAAAAAACACTTGAACATGTTAAAAATATAATTTTTTGTTTTTAGGAGGAAATATATTATGAATTCCCATGGCAAGGATATTAAGGTCTTTACAGCAAATTCCAACCCCGATGTAGCTAAAGGTATTGTAGATATACTTGGGATTTCCCTTGGAAAATCTGAAACCACCACATTTAGCGACGGTGAAATCTCAATTTCACTGTGCGAGTCCGTAAGAGGGTCAGATTGCTTTATTGTGCAGTCTACCTGTTCCCCGGTAAACAACAATCTTATGGAACTGCTGATTATGATTGATGCCATGAAAAGGGCTTCTGCCGCTAGAATTACAGCAGTTATACCCTATTTCGGGTATGCACGCCAAGACCGAAAGTCAAAATCACGTGACCCAATATCAGCTAAATTGGTAGCCGATTTGATAACTACCGCCGGTGCCGACAGAGTATTAACTATGGATTTGCATGTCCCGCAAATAGAAGGATTTTTTAATATCCCGGTTGACCACCTTATAGGCTCGCCTTTGCTTGCGTCGTTTATAAAAAATGTCGATGGTTTCGACCCCGATGAATTCACTGTCCTGGCACCGGATTTGGGGTCTATCACAAGGGCAAGACAGTTTGCAACACGTCTGGGCTGCCCTCTGGCACTGATTGACAAGAGACGGCAGAGAGCTAATGTAAGTGAAGTCGTAAACATTATAGGAGACGTAAAAGATAAGAAAATAATTTTAGTAGATGATATAATCGACACCGCCGGAACTATCTGTAATGCAGCGGAGGCTATAGTAAATATAGGTGGTGCCAAAGAAATATATGCCTATGCCACACATGCGGTTTTATCCGGACAAGCAATAGAAAGACTGGAAAAAAGTCTAATCAAAAAAGTTATTTTGTTGGATACCATCCCCATCCCGGAGGAAAAAATGCTAAGTAAATTTGAAATTTTACATGTAGCTCCTCTCTTCGCCGAAGCTATACGGAGAATATACATAGACGGCCCGGTCTCATCAATATGTGACTAGAATTACCTCGAAAAAATATTTGGACAGTATATCAAAAATACTCGTTGGAAGGGTTTTTGTCTAAATAAAACCCGATGGTTTTATACTTAGAAAGTTTATAAAGAGGGCATGTTGATGTGAGTTTTAATATGGATATTTTTAGAAAATTATTTTCCTCTAAAGATGGCAGACAAGCCATAGGCAAAATTGAATATGCTATCGTGGGACTTGGCAACCCCGGAAGAGAGTATGAAAATACAAGGCATAATGCCGGATTCATCGCTATAGACTGTATTGCCAAAGAATTGGGGGTCAATTTAAAATCCGTTAAGTTTGATGCCCTGTATGAGATATGTGAAATGTGCGGTAAAAAAGTCATTCTCCTAAAACCTCAGACCTTTATGAATTCCAGTGGTAAGTCCGTACAAGAAATGGTGTCATTTTATAAAATCTCGTTGAATAACGTCATAGTTTTATTTGATGACATCTCTTTGCCTGTGGGTAGAATAAGAATAAGAAAAGGCGGTTCACATGGTGGACAAAACGGCATGAAAAATATTATAGCTCTCTTGGGAACAGATAAAATTCCCAGAATTAGAATCGGAATAGGACAAAAACCAAACGAAAAATGGAACTTAGCTGATTGGGCTCTGTCAAAGTTCACGGCAGAGGATCGAAAACAGCTCGATTGTGCGGTGTGTGATGCAAAAGATGCAGTGAAAATTATTCTGAGTCAGAATATCGATAAAGCGATGAATCAATATAATTAAATGTTTTACAATGCTGAAAGGTGATATCTAGTACTTTATGGAGATTTTTAAAAATATTCTTTCTGAAGTTTCCGAATATAAGAAGCTTGTTTCTTCATTAAAAGGAGGCAGGTTTCCTATTGCTGTTACAGGTCTATCCGACATACATAAATCACATGTTGTTTATTCTCTGTGCGTGAATAATCATAAGAAGGCCGTTATCATAACAGCTAATGAATATGAAGCAATGGAAATTCGGGACGATTTACTATCTATGGGTGTAAATGCAGATGTTTTTATTATAAGGGATTTTTGCTTTGTGAATATCGATGGACTCTCCAAAGAATACGAGCACAAAAGAATCTGTGTGCTAAATAAAATACTAAGTGCGGATTTTGAAGTTTTGATAGTCCCCATCGAGGCGGCACTAACGTATACAATTCCCCCTCATGTTCTGCAAAAAAGAAGGTTTCGGTTAGAAAAAGGTCAAAAAATTACCCCTGATGTAATCTGTGCGGAATTAATTTCATGCGGATATGAAAAGTCGGATAAAGTTGATGGAATTGGACAGTTTTCTTTAAGGGGAGGAATTTTAGATGTCTTTTCTCCGAACCATACTCTGCCCGTTAGAGTTGATTTCTTCGGCGATGAAATAGAAAATCTATATACATTCAGTACACAATCACAACGCAGCATAAATTCTCTGGAGAAAACAGAAATAATACCCGCAAGAGAAATCTTAATTACTGATGCAGCCTCAGTTAGCACAAAAATAAAACAAACATCCGATAGTATAAAGAATAAAAATCCCAAGGCTGCCGAAATCCTAAAAAATGAGGCAGAAAACATATCCCAACACATTAGCATAAGTTCTTTAGATAAGTTTATAAATGTGGTCTATCCTGAAAAAGCTAAGTTCTTTGATTATATCTCCGACGATATAATGGTTTTTGTATCCGAAACAGCAAAAATTACGGAAACTGTCAACGTATTAGGTATGAAGTGGAAAGAGGATATGAATACATATTTCCTCGATGGAGTGCTTTGCGCAGGTTTTGATGATTATATGGCGGATATAAATTACTTAGATGAACTGCTCTCCAAAAAAAAGACCACTTATATGGACGTGTTCGTCCATAATAATTATAAGCTGTCCCCAAAAGAAATAATAAATTTTAATGCCTACAAGTTGCCACCATGGAAAGGCGAAATTGACCCTTTAATAAAAGACGTAAATGCAGTAACAGCTTCCGGCGGAAAGGTGCTGTTATTAGCAGGCAACGAAAAATTTGCAAAAATGCTTGCAAGAGATATCAAAAACCACGATATTAATGCAGTGTTCCTAAAGGATTGTTCGCAGCTGGCACCTAAACAAGTGGTCGTTACGGAAGGTGGATTATCAGCAGGTTTCAGATATCAAGGTTCCAGCGTTTCTGTAATAAGCTATGGAAAACATAAAGCGGCAAAAGCAAAGAAAAAAAAGCACGCACAAACTAAAGAAATTTTTGACCTCTCTGATTTGAAAAAAGGTAGTTATGTAGTTCACTCAGAGCATGGCATAGGTGTCTTCGACGGCGTCCACAGAATCGATATGAACGGTATATCAAAAGATTATATAAAAATCCTGTATGAAAAAGGCGATATTTTGTATGTCCCTGTTACGCAGATGGATATGGTATCTAAATATATCGGCACTAAGGAAGATGTGAAATTAAAATTAAGCAAACTGGGAAGCTCAAACTGGGAGAAAACTAAAAAACGTGTACGCAGCGCTGTTAAAGATATCGCAAAGGAACTTATGAAGTTGTATTCAGAAAGAATCAATGCCCCGGGATTCGCTTTCTCTGAGGATAATGAATTCCAAAAGGACTTTGATAATCGCTTTGAGTTCGATGAGACCGATGACCAAATAAGAAGTATAAATGAAATAAAAAACGATATGCAGAAAAAACACCCTATGGACAGACTTCTATGCGGTGATGTCGGTTTCGGCAAAACTGAAGTGGCTCTAAGAGCAGCTTTTAAATGTCTGGCTGACGGAAAACAATGTGCTATGCTCGTCCCTACAACGATACTTGCATGGCAGCATTTCCAAACTGTCTGCAAAAGATTTGAAGGGTTTCCGTTTAAAATAGAACTGTTATCTAGATTTCGAACCTCAAAACAGCAAAGAGAAATAATAAAAGGAATAAAACACGGAGACGTCGAATTTGTAATAGGTACTCACCGTTTAGTACAAAAAGATGTAAATTTCAGAGATTTAGGGCTAGTAATAATAGACGAAGAGCAACGTTTCGGCGTCGCTCACAAGGAGAGATTTAAAGAGCTGTCTAAAAACGTGGATGTACTTACCCTTTCAGCAACACCAATCCCAAGAACCCTTAACATGGCGATGTCAGGCATACGAGATATGTCCACGCTGGAAATCGCACCCCAAGACAGGCTTCCTGTCCAAACGTATGTTGTGGAATATGACCAGGGTATAGTTTTTGAGGCCATACGTAAGGAAATACGTCGGGAAGGGCAGGTTTACTATCTGCATAACAGAATCGAATCCATCATGCAGGTAGCTCAATTGATAGAATCACAAATTCCGGAGGCAGTCGTCGGTATAGCACATGGGAGAATGTCCGAACATGAATTGTCTGAAGTCTGGCGAAAACTCATCGAACATGAAATTAATGTGCTGGTTTGTACGACAATAATAGAAACAGGAGTAGACGTCCCCAATGCCAATACTTTAATCATAGATAATGCAGATTGTATGGGGCTTTCTCAGCTCCATCAGCTGCGGGGCAGAGTGGGCAGGTCAGCAAGAAGAGCTTATGCGTATTTTACGTTCAGAAGAAATAAAATTTTGAGCGAAGTTGCACAAAAAAGACTATCTGCAATAAGAGATTTTACTGAATTCGGTTCCGGGTTCAAAATTGCCATGCGTGACTTGGAGATACGGGGAGCAGGAAATTTAATAGGGGCACAACAGCACGGAAATATGGAAGCCGTAGGATATGACATGTATATAAAAATGTTGGAGGAGGCTGTTAAGGAGGAAAAAGGAGAAAATGTTAAAAGTCACGACATAGAATGCCTTGTGGACATAAATGCAAGTGCGAATATTTCCGAGGATTATATACAGTCGCTGGGGCAGAGACTCAGCATGTACAGAAGAGTATCTGATATACGAACCGCGGATGACGTAAATGACGTAGTAGCCGAATTTAAAGACAGATTCGGCGATATCCCCTCCCAGACCGCTAACCTTATAAACATAGCGTATATAAGAAGTGTATCGGCTAAAATGGGAATATATGAGATAAAACAGAGAAATAATTTGCTGCTTATCTACCCAAAAGAATCAGCTACAGGCAATTTTTATGATATAATCAAACGTATGAAGGGAAGGGTATCACTCGTCCCGGGAGATAAGCCGTGTTTAACGCTGAAACTGAAAGATGGTGACAAGCCTATTGATCTGCTAAATAAAGCATTTTTGATAAATAAACCGGAGGTATAGCATGTTAAAATTTACTAACAAAAAATTTATTTCCTTTTGGTTAATTATTACATTAAGTCCCTTTTTTGTCGGCAAGGTAATGGCTGTAAGAGTAAATTCCAATCAAGACATAAACTCAAACACTGCCAAGGTAAATGCTAATTCATCTGAGCCAATAAAAAGCGGAAAAACCAATAAAAATACAGCACCCAAGCCCGCCAGGCAATCAAGTGCCGTATCTTCTGATAAAAATAGTTCATCGGACAAAACCAGCACAAAATCAAACCGAAATTCGCAAAAAATGACCAAAAAACAGTCTTCTGCAAATGTTTCTTCCGCCAAAAATAAACACAGTGCTACAAAACCGGCTAATGCTAGTACTCCAAATGATTCTAAGGCAAAAAATGAAGAGTGTCAGACTAATCAAAATGTGCAAAATCAAAATTCTCAGGAGCAAGGGAAAGATTTACAGGATACTTTTAACTTCATTAAGTCTAATGAGTTAAGGGGAACATTTTTTGAAGATGATAAAATTTTGCTGTATGCAGGAATTAGTTTGATAATCGTGTCTATAGCAGGACTGTATATCACGTTTAGACATAATTGGAGAAAAAACACGCGTAGTTTCTTATTTTTCATCTGAGTCCTTAAACAAAATAGAGATACACCAAATGGAAGCAATCCCTATAATTGTGTATATTATTCGGCTTACAATAGAATCTTGCCCCCCGAATATCCAGGCAACAACGTCAAATTGAAACAGCCCTATTAGTCCCCAATTTAGTCCCCCTATTACTGACAAGATTAAGGCGAGTTTGTCTAACATTACCATCCATATCCTTTCTTTTATAAAATAATACCTGAATATTAGGTTTTGTAGCTTATGGTGCAAGTATGCAAAAACAAGGCTATTTTATAAAATATATGAACCGAATGGATTATTTTTGTTTTATATGGTAAAGTATATAATATAACAATTTATAGGGAGCAAAGAATATGAAATTAGAGGAAAACCAAAATTTCAGCGTTGCCGTTATAACATATAAAGAGGCTCTTGATAGTTTCGCTAACAATGATGATATAAAAGCATTGATAAATAAGTCCAAAAAAAGTAAAATGTGTCGGGCAGAAGTTTATCCCGGATCTCTTTGTATATCATTTTGTATTCCTGATAAAACAAATATTATTCATAAATTTCCCTTTTTGTCCATAATTAACCATGATAGGGTTCTGTTTATAGACGATTCGGGCAAAGTCGGATACTGTATAAAAAATATGCAAAAAAACAAAGTTTTGAATGAAGACTGCCTGGGGAGATTTATCTATGATTTTTTGGAAACGCTGGTTGAACCCGAACTTCGATACTTAGATGGATTCAGCGACAGAATAAGCAAAATGGAAAATGCTGTAGTAAGTGGAGTTTTTGAACAGTTTGATCATAAAATGATAGCAGTTAGAAAGGAAATTCTGGCATCCTACCGTTATTATTCACAGCTCATCGATATAGGACAAGAACTTCAAGAAAACGAAAATGGCTTCTTTTCAGAAAAAGACATACATTATTTCAAACATTTCACCGATAGAGCACGTCAATTTCATGAGGAAACTAAAACATTACGTGAGTACACTTTGCAGCTCAGAGAAGTATATCAAACGCAGTTCGATATGAGACAAAATAAAGTTATGAAAGTACTCACAGTTGTTACCACGATTTTCTCGCCGCTGACTATAATAGTTGGATGGTATGGGATGAATTTTTCTAATATGCCGGAACTTACGTGGGAATACGGGTATCTCTGGGTTATTTTATTGAGTATATTAACTACCGGATTTTGTATCTGGATTTTAAGGCAAAATAAATTTCTTTAATTGATTATTTTATAAAAAATCCTTTTTAGATTGTCCCTAATAAGGTAGCTTCTCTTACTAGACATAAAAAATAGACTCATCTCTGAGCCTATTTAGAATCAGACCAAGGACATTACTTACTTTTCTTTTCTTGAAGGGTTTTAAGCGCTTCCAGCTGAGATCCATAATTTTTATCAACTGCAGCTTTAAGTTTACTATACTTCTCAAGAGCTTGACCTTGCAAGTTAGATGTATCTATATCCAAAAACCCACCTACTGTTGCATTTCCATCATTATTCTGAGCTGGTTCAATATTACCGTTATTAATATTAAAGCTCTCCACTTTTTGTCCCTTAATCGCACCATCAACAGCATTACGTACCGCTTCAGACTCCATCAAAGTTCTACAAGCGACCGTCTTTTTGTTTGCCCACAGTGAAAAACCGCATCCCTTAGCCCAATTCACACCTGAAACAACTAGCCCAAAAATCACTACACCGGCTCCTGCCGCCGCCCCTAACTCTGAAAGAAATAATCCTGTTGGACTCATACCCATAAAACTACAACTCCTTTTTTAAACATAAGATTCAGGTAACCCTGCGCTGCTTATTGTAACACGTACTATCGTAAATTTCAATATAATTTTATCGATTTCTATGTTTTGCATAAAAAATTAATATAAATATTTTAATAAATTCATCTATCAAAAAAGTCCCACAATATTCTGAGTCACTTCTTGATAAAACTGTCTTTCAGCGAAACTATTCTATTAAAGACCACGGAAGTATTGTTTTCGTCCGGCTTGTCAACGCAGAAGTATCCTATCCTCATGAACTGGTACCTTCCTTTTGCATCCTTCAGGCCACTTTCTGCTTTACAATTTTTGAGAACCTTAATAGAGTTGGGATTTATGCAATCTATAAAGTCTTTATCAGAATGCTCCGGGTCAGAGTCAACAAAAAGTCGGTCATAAAGCCTTATCTCCACGTCCTGAGCACTTTTGACGTCTACCCACTGCACTGTACCCTTAACTTTTCTTCCGTCATGAGTATTTCCGCCCCTGGTCAATGGGTCATACTCAGCATAAACTTCTGTAACTTTACCGTTTTCATCTTTTTTGCACCCGGTACAGCGCACTATATATGCAGATTTAAGCCTAACTTCATTGCCGGGATAAAATCTAAAATACCCCTTTCTCGGAGACTCTTCAAAATCGCTTGATTCTATATATATTTCTCTTGAAAATACTACCCTTCTCGTCCCTGCAGACACATCATTAGGATTGTTTTCTACCTCTAATTCTTCCGTTTTCCCCTCAGGATAATTTGTAACTATAAGTTTAATCGGGTCAAGCACAACCATAGCACGCTTAGCCGTAAGATTGAGCTCCTCTCGAATACAATGCTCTAAAAATCCATAATCAACCGTGCTTATAACTTTAGATACTCCTATTTTTTCACAAAACGTCCTTATTGAAGAGGGTGTATATCCTCTCCTCCTAAGCCCTGATATGGTAGGCATCCTAGGATCATCCCACCCACTGACGATTTTCTCGTCTACCAGCCGTTTAAGCTTTCTCTTGCTCATTACCGTATAGTTTATCCCAAGCCTTGCAAATTCAATTTGCCTTGGTTTATTCTCGCATTCTATATTGTTTATTACCCACTCGTAAAGAGGCCTATGATCCTCGAATTCAAGGGTACATAAAGAATGCGTAATCCCTTCCAATGCATCCTCTATTGGGTGTGCAAAATCATACATCGGATATATATGCCATTTTGTCCCGGTTCTGTGATGTGCTGAATTGCTAATCCTGTAAATGACCGGGTCACGCATATTAAAATTCCCGGAGCTTAAGTCTATTTTTGCTCGCAGTGTCAAACTTCCATCTTCAAACTCACCATTTTTCATACGCTCAAATAAATCCAAACTTTCTTCTATCGACCTATCTCTTCTGGGACTCACTGCAGGGTGAGTTAAGTCTCCTCTGTTTTCTTTCATCTGCTGCGGGGTAAGGTCGCAAACGTATGCCAAACCTTTTTTTATCAACCCCACGGCATACCCATACATCTCATCAAAATACTCAGAAGCATAATAAAACCTATCATCCCAGTCAAATCCAAGCCATTTTACATCCTCTTTTATCGCCTTTACATATTCCTCATCTTCTTTGCTGGGATTTGTATCATCCATCCTGAGATTACATATCCCTTTAAAACGTTTTGCTGCTCCAAAATCTACACATATAGCCTTTGCGTGCCCTATATGTAAATATCCGTTCGGCTCGGGCGGAAAACGTGTATGTACTGTTTTTCCATAGAATCTTCCGCCCTTAGATACATCCTCTCTTATTATATCATAAACAAAATTGTTAACTGATTCGTTTTCTCCCGCTATATTATCTTTTTCCATCGATTTTCCCCCGTTCATTCTACAATTTTATACCCTAACTTAATTTTTCTATCGCATATGATATCCTTTTTATGGACTCATCTTTACCCAGGATATCTAAAATCTCTATTGCACCTCCGGGAGTGGTTTGCTGCCCGGATACCGCTATTCTAACAGGCCACATCATTGTTCCATTTTTAACCCCCATTTTTTTTGCAAGACCCAAAATTAAATCGTGTATACTTTCAAAATCCCATTTATCTAAATTCTCCAGAGCAGTTTTAGCCTCTTTTAAAACAGATAATGAATTTTCTAAATTGGTTTTGCTCTTTTTATTTATAAAGAGGTCTTTATCATACTCCGGCAGATCGGGTAGAAAACTAATCATATCGGGAATTTGGGTGAATTTAACCAGTCGCTGCTGTAAAACAGAGGCTATCTTCTTAATATCAAAATTCTTATCTCCTATACCTTGTCTGATATAATTTTCAGCATGTTTTATAAAATCCTGCGTACTTTCCTTCCTTATATATTCACCGTTAAACCAATCAAGCTTATCATAATCAAACACTGCAGGAGATTTGCTTATTCTTTTTATGGAAAACTCCTTAACCAGCTCCTCCAAAGAAAATAATTCTCTGTTTCCTTCCGGGCACCATCCTAAAAGAACAATATAATTTATTACCGCCTCCGGTAGATACCCATCATTTAATAAATCTTCAAAAGAGACAGCCCCGTGCCTTTTGGAAAGCTTGGAAACAGTCCCATCCGGATTTTTACCCATGATAAGAGGCAAATGTATATACCGTGGAATCTCCCATCCAAATGCCTCATATAAAAGATTATATTTAGGTGTCGATGAAAGGTACTCACACCCTCTCACTATATCAGTAATCTGCATCTCGTGATCATCTATAACATTTGCAAAGTTATACGTCGGATATCCATCGGCTTTTACTAATATCTGGTCTTCGAGTTCCTTGTTTTCAACCGTTACCTCTCCAAACACCTCGTCTTCAAAAGTCGTAACGCCACCGAGCGGCATCTTCTGCCTTATAACAAACGGCAAACCCTGAGACAGATTCTTTTTAACCTCTTCATTTTTTAAATTCCTGCAGTGCCTGTCATATCCCCCAAATTCATTGCCATTCTCCGTTTTGAGAGACTCCAGTCTCTCTTTGCTGCAAAAACAGTAATAGGCTTTACCTTTATCTATAAGTTCTTTTGCATACTCCATATATCGCTCCCTGCGTAAACTCTGCACATAAGGGCCAAATTTTCCGCCTATATCGGGTCCCTCGTCATGCTTGAGACCCGCAATTTTAAGAGATTTGTATATTAGCTCCTCTGCCCCCTCTACGTACCTATTTTGGTCAGTATCTTCTATCCTCAAAACAAAATCCCCACCGCCGGACTTCGCTATGAGGTACTCAAAAAGGGCAGTCCTCAGATTGCCTATATGCATAAACCCGGTCGGACTAGGGGCAAATCTGGTTCTAACTTTTTTCTCCATAAAACAACACTCCTTTACAACATAAAATCTTATACTCTTTTTCGTAAATACTACATAAGGTTTTTTTCAACATAGCTCTCAAGACATAAATTACTCTCCTTTATCTTTTCCGCATAGCCAACTCCGACATACCTAAAATGCCACGGCTCATACACAACCCCTGTCTTATCTGCCCACTTTTCCTGGTACCTCTCTATAAATCCAAATTCAGCAGCATGATCCATAAGCCACTTGTACTCCTTGGTTTTATAAAAGTCATCCCTAACACCGTTAAAATCAACTGCAAGTCCTGTATTATGTTCGCTCCTGCCGGGTCTTGCCACTACAGTCTGTGCAAGCTTTTCGGCTTTATCCTGTGAATTTCCTTTTGCCATCTCTCTTTGTACCTGCCTATCAAAAAGCTTCCCCTGATATTTAACAGATCTGTATCCGGATGATATCCATAAAACTATTCCCTCTTTTGCCGCACATTGAATCATTTCCTCCAATTTCTCCGCCGCCAATATCCCTATCTCTTTTCCACGACATACCTTAATATCTACATTATAGCCCTCCGGTATGGCATTATTTCCATTTACTATGATAAGTTCAGGTGGACACGTTTTATTCCACTGCGAAAAGTCCGCCATCTCACTTTTGTTAACGGCATCTTCCCTCTCATGTTCCGCATCACTTATACTTTGTTCGCACTCAAGAGTCTTTTCCAACTCTTTATCCTTATTAACTAAAAAATCTGTATCCTGTTTTCTGCTGTCAAATGAGCTATCTTCCATGGCACAGCCCTCATTTTTACCGTCAACAATGCTATAAAACGCAACAGTACCAAATGCAAAAACAATTATCAGAGCCATAACTGTAAAAGTCCACCGCATCGTTCTATTGATATTTCTAAGGACTTTTTTTTGAAAATTCATCCTTTTTCTGTCTTTATTCGATAAATATTTATACTGCATTATTTTCTTTCTCCTTTAATCTCATTTTCTCTGTTAAAAGCGAACAACTTACTAAATACACAATACTTTGCCCCATCTTTTACCGTAATTTTTCCCTTCGGTATGTCATAACCCTTACCCATTATTATAACCCTTTTTGACAATTCTTCAAACCTCAATATGTCACCGTCTTTTACCCCAATTTTAATGGGGGTAATCCCCTGAAATTTTTCCTTATAACAGTCTTTAACTAAAGAGTAAACCCCTATGCTCTCGTAATTATTTTCCGAATCATCCCTGTAAATTCTTATTTTTACACTGTTAGGGTCTGCCCGGCAGATTTCTCCGATAAAAATTTCTTTCCCATTCACAATCACGCTGCCCTTATGATCCGGTAAAATACAAAGGCATCCATTATGTCCTGAAACACTAATTCCGATATCTGATTCAGACTCTATTATCCCTCCGTAAATTTTAAATTTGCCCATACATTTAATGGCATCATCTTTTCCCATAACTTTTCCACCCGTTACCTCACCCTTAGACCCCGGCAAAAGCTTTATAGCACCTATTTTGCCCCCGCTCACGTAAATTTTGCCCGCAGAAAGACATGTGTATATATTCCTATATGAAAAATATTTACCTCTGCATATAGAAACATAAGTCTCATCGTGGGGCGAATATATAAACTCCCCCGAAGAAAAATTTTCACTCTCCGTGCTGCAAAATAAACTCGCCTCCCTGCCTGAAATATAAATTCCATGACTTCTAAAACCCACTCCGCCAAAGCACCGTATAGATGAGTAGTCAAGCATAATAAAACAAGAACTGTCCTTAATCTCCACTGCACCGAGCGAATGATATGCGGAAATTATTCGTCGAGAATTGTCTATGCACACGCTGTCTCCCAGAACTAACAAGGCACCGTCCCTGACAATAAAATTAACAAATAAAAGTCTGGATACTCCCCGTATACATAAGTCACGATTAATAATAATTCTGTTGCCCATACCAAAACAATTTTCAAACTTAATCTCAGGACAAGCTGTAACAATTGTTTTTATGTTTTTGTTATCCAGTGCATTTAAAAATTCTCTCTTATTCCTTACTATTTCTATTTCGCCGCCAAGTATGTTGCTATAACCCCTGTACAACTTATTAATGCGTATAAGCTTTCTATAATTATAAATGGATAATTTTTGGAAATAGTCTAGTTTCTTAAAATAGGTAAATGCCCTATCTATTTTTAATCCGCTGGGAGCCCAAGGAACATCGGCAATGCAGTCTATCATCTTCATTAATGATTCAGTGCTTAAGTTTTTATTGGATTTAATCGTCTTTTCTATTATAATGCCATCTATGCACTCTGACTTACCGGTCGAAGGATTATATTTGTATGCAGTAAAAAATATTTTTTCATCAGTC
Organism: uncultured Eubacteriales bacterium; assembly: GCA_949422855.1. Classification (GTDB taxonomy): domain Bacteria; phylum Bacillota; class Clostridia; order Oscillospirales; family Acutalibacteraceae; genus CASPLG01. Next base: position 48,478 of record CASPLG010000001.1, read on the forward strand.
ACCCTAACCCTCGAATAAACAGGCAGGCTTAAATCCAGTATTTTTTCCGTAGGGAAAGTTGTACTTTTGTCAATTTTGTAATTTTTTACCCCGGACGTCCCGGGAACAATAAAAACCGTCCCCAGAGGATTTGAGAAAACGTCGTAACTTATACCACCTCGCCTTATCCTGCCGTTCGGACGAGCAATACATTTTCCCCAAGACATCACAGGTGTCCTTACATAAACATGGTCATGCCCTCCTATAACCAGGTCTATGTCAGCTTCGTAGCACAGCTCAATTATCTGCCTGCCTATCTCTCTAGAGTCTCTCTCACTATGGTGTGGACCATTGGAATATGGGGACTTATGCGTAAGCAGTATCCTCCATTTTGCATCAGATTTCTTTGCCGTATCCAGCGCCCAACAATATTGCTCATGATTCAGCATGGAATATTCATTCATATTGTTAGTATTCAAAACAATAAATAGAGCATTATTGTAAGTGTATGAATAGTACGCACCGGAAGAAAGCGACTGCTGCGGAAGACCTCTAATATTAAAATGCCTTAAAATCGAATTCTCTACCTTTGCTTTAAGCGCTATGGGACTGAGCTTTGCCTCGTGATTGCCCGCAAGCGGTACTATCGCATTTTCAGCCCACAGCTCTGAATTAAGAACCCATTTCCAATACAGTTCATTGTTTCCGTCATCTACGAAATCTCCCATATGAACTACAAAGCTTGTCCTGCCAAAATTCTTTATCCCCTGTTCAAAGGTGCCCAAAAAAACATCATAATCCTGTTTTACCATTCCTTGTGAATCCGCTAAAATTAAAAACTCAAATTCACGTTGGAACTTCTCTACCCAAAATTTATATGTTTTGCTCAACTGCTCCCCAAAATCATCACACACTCTGTAGTAATATGTCACACCCCTGCACAAATCTGATATTTCGGCAGAATATCTAAACCCTCTTTTTATACTATAGCTCGTAATTATACCGAGATTGATTATAGGCTCAGGGTAAGGTACATACTCTTTTGATGCATTTACCTTAACAGAATCGATAAAGTCTATATTTTGTGAAAACTCAAGATATAAATCAATTCCCCTATTTGTATACCACCTAAAAGCCCTCTGAGAATCTGCTTTTTCTCCGAAAGTCATAGTAATATTATTTATACTCACTCTTTCTTCACTTAGGCTCTTTCCCTGTGAAAGCTCTTTTTCGGAACTTGTTTTTATGTTTTTTTCACCAAAGTCACACATAAATGTTTCCGCAAGATCCCTGAGCAATTCTCCGGCACCGCTTATGAAACTTGGACTTAAATAGTCATAAGCTATACTGTAAATCAGTTCCTTTATGTCTATACCCATTAAAGACAAAAGTTTTGATATCTGACCGTTATTCGTTTTTTTATTGAACATAGCCCGCACAAGTGGGGAATCAAACGTAATTTTAAAATCGAAATATAAGTTTTCACTCATGTTTGACACAACCGCATAAATATGTTCTAAAATTGCCTCTATCCAATCCTCTATGAATTCTCCTATTTTTAAGTTGTTTATTGCAGCCTCTACCCATTTAGGTCTTTTAGAATCATTTTTATAATAGTTGAGCACTATCAAAAGAGCCAAATCATAAATTGTTTTTTCTTCGGATGTCTTTGGCTTATAAATGCCAACATCCGAGAGCTGCTTTAGTGTTCTATTTACTCTCTCAATTATGTAATCAGGGTTGTCTATATACTTTTTCTCAAACTGGTCTATAATACTGTCAACCGCATGCAAAATTTGGCTGTTGCCGACAACTATCTTTTTGATTAAAAGCCTGATAAAACCACACGGATCGAGTTCAATCCCGCCTTTTTTATACTGTACATCTATCATCCCAAATCCTTTCCCTAACCGTATAACCCTTTTAGGTGACAGATGCTTTTTTACCTGACCTAAAATAAAATAATCCAGCCCCTTAGACGTCGCCTTAGAAATTACGTTTTTTAATCCTTCTGATTTTATTTTTATCAGGTAATTTCTTAAAAAAACCTCTACAATCTCACCTAACTGATCCCTTTCCTCACCGGATGACTCTACCACGCTTCCTCCCTCCTTTCCTCAATTATTAAATCTAGTTAGTATCTCTCTATTTGACTAAACTTTTAACAAGCTTTATTTCGTTTTTATATCCCTCTAAATTCTCTTGAGGCGTCTCAAGTATAAAAGGTAATCCCTGAAACTCACTTCTGTTTACTATCTTTTTTACCGTATCAGCCCCCAAAAAACCCTCCCCTATTTTTTCGTGACGATCCTTTCGGCTGCCGACAGGATTCTTACTGTCATTTAGATGTATTGCTTTTAGTTTGTCAAGCCCTATTGCTGAGTCAAACTGCTTTACCACCCCGTCTAGATCCCCTGTAATATCGTACCCGGCATCGCTCACATGACACGAATCCAGACATACACCAACTTTATCTTGAAGCTTGACTTTATCAATTATACAGGCGATCTCTTCAAAATTTCCTCCTATCTCGCTCCCTTTGCCCGACATCGTTTCTAAAAGTACTGTTGTATTCATATCCGGACGCAAAATTTCATTTAGAGCATCGGCTATTTTTTCTATTCCCGCGTCAGTCCCCTGACCCACATGACTGCCCGGATGAAAATTGTAGAGATTTCCCGGTATATACTCCATCCTTTCCAAATCATCACTCATCATTCTCTTTGAAAACCCGATGGTGCTTTCCCTTGCAGAACACAAATTCATCGTATAGGGTGCATGTGCTACAATTTTTGCAAAATTATTTTCTTTGGAAATTCTCAAAAAGGCTTCTATATCATCCCGGTCTATTTTTTTCACACTGCCACCCCTTGGATTTCTCGTGAAAAACTGAAATGTATTCGCTCCTATAGCCAAACAGCTCTGTGCCATGGCTTTAAACCCCTTCGATGCGGATAAATGACAGCCTATATTAATCACAAAATTCTCCTCCCTGCCCTTAATGTCAATACTAATTATTTTACTACTAAACTCAATAATTATCCACCGTCATATAAGTTATAAACCCTGCTCTCATATTTTTCATATGAGACAGTATATCCCAAAATGAGCCAAAAGAATACCACCATAAAAGTAATCTCGGAAAGAATTGCTTTTTCAAAAAAACTATAAGCACAGTATGCAGCCAATATTGCAAATAATTTGTTAAACACGCTCGCACTCGGTATGTGTACCGACCGAATTAAATATTTACATATCGAAACCGCCACAAGAAACGCAAAGATGAGAAAATTTAGAAACCCAACTATTCCATAAGAAACCAGTATGGTTAGGTATGAGTTATGAAGTTCTGAAAAAATCAGACCGCCATCAATATATTTTTCTCCATAGGCAACTATATTTCCTCTCCCTATCCCAATAATCGGACTAATTAAAAATAACCTCAGTCCCTGTTTAAATAACGTGATCCTTCCACTGCTTATATCGTAATTTTCCCTCCCTATTGTAACATCAGGAATATATGTATTAACAGCAGACTGTTTCGGCGAAATCATCGGGGTATCATCTGTTAAAGGTTCTTCCATCCTGTGTACGTCGCTGAGCAGTAAACTTATCATGTCCTGACATGTGTTCCTCGCAACAAACGACCCCGATACCATCGTCACACAGCAAACAATCAATGAAGTCCCCTCTCTGATAAATTGTTTAAATCCCACGTACGTATAGGCTGACAAACTTTTATAAAATATCCTCACAGTAAAATAAATTATTATAAAAACGAAAGAGGCATTTGAATCCGATAAGAATAATGCCAGAAAGTTTATAAACATACATAAAACACTCAGCCAACCCGGAAATGTATATGACTTATAATTATCCCTTACATACTTATCTCTTACAATGTCACACGATACAATCGAAACCACCATAGAAAATGCCAATAAATTCTGATTTGTATAGACTCCGATAAGTCTATTCCTAAAAATTCCCAAATAATAAGGTCCTATACTGACTTGTGCCCTGAATATAATAATCCCTAACGACACTACAGCAAAAAAGGTGGATAAAAATATAAATGCCCTCAGTAAAATTAACATCTCTTTTTCCAGTACTTTATGACCCTTCTGCGCATACATTCCATAGAAAATGAAAAAACAAATAATCGAATGATATACAAAAACCAAATTTGCCGGCAAATCTTTGGAAAAATTCCAGAAGGAAGTAAAAAGTCCCTCCCCGATAAAAGACCATATAATAGCACTGTACTTTATTTTAAATGCTATGTGGTTTATTAGAAAGTTTCTGACAAATACTACCCCACCCCAAACTAAAACTATACATTTTATTCCCAGGGCAACTATATCAGCAAAGGCGATCATCTCAAAAAATAAGGTTATCAAATACACAATCCTAAATATACTGGTATCAAAAAATATTAACTTTATTTTATTTTCTGTGTGCCCCGGCAACTAAATCTCCCCCCTAACGGATAAATTACTGCCTTATAACCTAAGAATGCAAATATCTCTTAAAAGTTTTGACTACGTATTCAGCGTCGCCCTCGCTTAATAAGGTATGCAAAGGAAAAGTTATCTCATTTTTGTACAAATTGAATGCGTTTTGGTAGTCTTTTATATCAAACCCCAGATTTTTATATGCTGTATGCATCGGTAGGGGTTTGTAGTGAACGTTCGTTGCTACTGCGTCATCTGCCATCTTACGGATAATCCTATTTCTGAAGCTTTCATCCTTGCCGTTCATTCTAACCATGTATAAATGCATGCTTGATTTATTGTTTGGATTTAAATGGTCAAGAATAGAAACATTTTCCCCACGCAAGGCCGCATCGTATATATTGACTATACCTTTTCGCTTCAACTCCAAAGAAGCATATCTATCCAGCTGTGCAAGACCTAAAGATGCCATAATATCAGTCATATTACATTTATACCCAGGGAATTTTATGTCATATTCCCAATTCCCCGCCTCGGCTTTAGACAGAGCATCCTTATTCTGCCCATGCAGGGACAAAAGCATATATTCATTATATATATCATCGTTATTAATTCCTTCCCTGCTACGCCACGTAACGGCTCCCCCCTCCGCAGTAGTAAGATTCTTTACGGCGTGAAACGAAAATGCCGTAAAATCTGCGACAGAACCACACATCTTATTGTTTTGTGACGCACCGAAGGCATGTGCAGAGTCTGCCAGAACAATTATCCTGCCAAAATTGTTTTGAATTTCATTTTTGGGTTTAAAAAGACTCCTTTTTCTATTTACAATCTCGAATATCCTCTCATAATCGCACATTACACCGGCTAGGTCCACAGGAATTATAACCTTCGTCTTTTCTGTAATTACACTTTCCAGTTTATCATAGTCCATTTCGAAGGAATTCTCCTGGGTGTCTACCAAAACGGGAGTTGCCCCCACGTGACATATCACACTGCACGACGCCGAGTAAGTATACGCACTTGTTATAACTTCATCCCCTGCCCCAACCCCGAGCACTCTTAAAGTCATCTCCATACACGCAGTAGCTGAATTCAAACACACTGCTTTGTCCGTACCGCAAAACTCAGCAATCCTATTTTCAAGTGTTTTTGTTTTGGGTCCGGTTGTTATCCAACCTGATTTCAGTGCATCTACAACACTATCAATTTCTTTTTGCGAGATATCAGGTGGCGAAAATTTAATAATGTGCTTCATATTTTTTATACCTCATTTCTTTAAAACTGCAATTACAGTCATAAACATTATTTTTATGTCATAGAAAAAATTAAATTTCTCTATATACTCTAAATTAAACTCCATCTTTTGCGGTAAAACAGCCTCCACATATGCTTTTTCCGTATCATCAAACTTATCCAGAATTTCAGATTCATCTTTAAATTTTATACTGGCAAGAGAAGTTACCCCCGCCGGTAAGAGAAGTGTCGCCATCATTTTATCCGTGTATTTACTAACATATATAGGCATCTCCGGTCTAGTCCCGACAAAACTCATTTCACCTAAAAAAACATTTATCAGCTGAGGCAGTTCATCCAGCCTCAACTTCCTTATTAATCTGCCCACCCTCGTTATTCGCATATCTTCCTTTAGCGTAACCTGAGGACCTAAATTCTGGGCATTTTTTACCATTGTCCTGAATTTGAATATCCTAAATTTTCTGCCGTATTGAGTTATTCGTGTTTGCTTGAAAAAAATTCCTCCGGGAGAATCGCATTTTATTAGGATAGATATTACGGCCATCGGAATTGACAATAATATTAAGAGCACCAGCGATAATACAATGTCCCCTCCCCTTTTCAATAGAATGCTCAATTTTTTCTTCCTTAATATATCATAATAGTACCGCACACTCTCATTCTTCATGTTTTCCGGTAAGTCTTCCCAGCACAACAAAATTGTTTCTCCTCCCCAAATATTCATATATAAAAAACAGAGCACACTAATTATACATTTAATGCCACATACTTTCAACCTGACTTATTCGGACTTACAAATCTTAACTTATAATACTTTCTTGCCAAAAGACAAATAAATTGTATAATTAACACCATGACACGAAAATCAGGCGGTGAAAAAATATAGTTTATCTTGCAAATATATCAGAAAATAGCGATGCCGGTCTTTGGGAAAAACTGTTTTTGCAGTGCCCCGAACAAAAAAAAGAGAGCATTAAGAGATTTAAATTTCCAAACGACAAAAAAAGAACTATTTTAGGATGTAATTTATTGAATCTATTATTGCAAAAAAACGGCATAGCTCAATATCAAATAAAATATTCATCTCATGGAAAACCATACTTAGCCAGTGATAATTCGAATGCCAAATTTAATATTTCTCACTCAGGGGATTGGGTTGTCTGTTGCTATAGTGATTCCGAGGTTGGTATCGATATAGAAAAAATCAGAAAAATAAACTGTGACAGAATAGCCAAAAGATTTTTCAGCAAACAAGAATATGAGTTTTTGAAAAATCAATGTGGCGAAAGTAAGACGCTTAAAAGTTTTTATGCTCTGTGGACCCTAAAAGAAAGTTACATAAAAGCCTTAGGTGTAGGGCTTTCAATTCCACTCAAATCATTCTCAGTAATAGAAAACGGATATATAAAAGAAAAAATTATTGACACACATACAAAAAAACCGTTTTACCTAAAGAATACTGAGTTTATACACGATTATAGCTTATCCATATGCCAGGAAAACAAAAAAGTTATAAAACACTGTAACATTATTTCACTAAAACAGTTAATCACAAATAGTATTTTGGATTAGAAAATTATAAACAGATATATCAGTATGAAATCTTTTATTGGGCTCAAATCTATGCATTTTTACCCAACGACAAAAACAAAAGGGCTCTGTGATTTTATCAAAAGCCCTAACACAACCATATAACCCCGTATAAACACAGTACTAAGACCTATTTATCCAGCGGTTTCATCGTTGGGAATATTATTACGTCTCTTATAGATGCACTGTCTGTCAGAAGCATCGCCAAACGGTCTATCCCCATCCCCATACCGCCGGTAGGAGCCATCGCATATTCAAGTGCAGTAATAAAATCTTCATCTATCATGTTTGCCTCACTGTCGCCCGCAGCTCTCAATTCCATCTGATGTTTGAAACGCTCACGCTGGTCTATGGGATCATTAAGCTCCGAATAGGCATTTGCAAGCTCTCGCCCTGCAATGAATAACTCAAACCGTTCAACCAGTTGCTCAATGTCCTTCTTCCTTTTTGTAAGGGGAGAAATTTCCACCGGGTAATCATAGACAAAAGTCGGCTGAATAAGATTTTCTTCCACCTTTTCTTCAAACAGTAAATTAAGAAGTTCACCCCAGGAAAACTCCTTTTCGGGATTAATTCCAATCTTCTTAACCTCTTCCAATGCCTTGGTGTCATTTCCAATAAACTCAGCAAAGTCTATGCCCGTATACTCTTTCACTGCGTCAATCATACTTACACGTCTAAACGGTTTGGATAGATTTATCTCCGTCCCTTGGTATGTTATTTTCTCGCTCTCACATACTCCCTTTGCACAACTACTAATCAAATTTTCAGTAATATCCATCATATCATTGTAATCCGCATACGCCTCATAAAGTTCTATAGTAGTGAACTCGGGGTTGTGCTTTATAGACATACCCTCATTGCGGAAAAGACGCCCTATTTCGTAAACCTTGTCCATCCCTCCGACGATAAGCCTCTTTAAATAAAGCTCAGGGGCAATCCTTAAATACAAATCTATATCCAGAGTATTATGGTGGGTAATAAACGGTCTGGCAGCCGCCCCTCCTGCAATAGAATTTAAAATCGGCGTTTCAACTTCTATATAACCAAGGTTATCCAAATAATTCCTGATAATTTTGATGATTTTGCTGCGTTTGATAAAAGTATCCTTTACCTCCGGATTCATAATTAAATCGACATATCTCTGCCTGTACCTCAAATCAGTATCTTTAAGACCGTGGAATTTTTCCGGCAGGGGGAGAAGCGATTTAGAAAGAAGTGTAAGCTCCTTAGCATGCACCGAGATTTCCCCTCGGCGAGTTTTAAAAACAAAACCTTTTATCCCAATGATATCCCCAATGTCCCAATAAGATAAACTTTTATATGCCTCTTCGCCAATATCGTCTATCTTAACATAGATCTGTATTCTCCCTTTTGAATCCAATATATCCATAAAAGAAGCTTTGCCCATGTCACGCCAGCTCATTATCCTTCCAGCAATCTGAACATCTTTATTTTCATAAGACTCAAAATTATCCTTTATTTCTTTCGAATAAGAATCTACATCAAAAGAGGTTATCTCAAATGGATTTTGTCCGTTCTTCACCAAAGTATCAAGCTTATCTTTCCTTATCTTTATCAGTTCATTTTCACTCAGACTCTGCTGAGTATTATTTTTGCTTTCAGACATTCTGCTCAATTCCCCCCATCAAAAGATATTTTTAAATGAAATTCCCGCCCCAAAATTAGATACCAAAAAACTCGCAGGAGGCTATTTTCTAAAAAATTCTGCCCTCTCGGAAAGTAAAGCCTACTTGGATATCTCAAGCACATCATATTCACAAATTCCATCCGGAGTCTCAACTTGAACCCTGTCCCCTACCTTATGCTCGAGAAGTCCCTTCCCAACGGGGCACTCATCGGAAATTTTCCCTTCCAACGGGTCAGCCTCATTAGAACCAACGATCCTGTACTGGTACTCTTCCTGATATTTTACATCAAAAACTTTAACCACCGATCCAACATGTATAACTTCCGTACTCAATTCGTGCTCATCTATGACTTTGACCTTTTTCAAAATAGCTTCAATTTCAGCTATCCTGGCTTCAGCTATAGCCTGTTCGTTTTTAGCCTCATCATATTCACTGTTTTCGGAAAGGTCGCCAAATGACAATGCAACCTTAATTTTTTCCGCAATCTCTTTCCTTCTTACGGTTTTTAAATGATCCAACTCTTCCTCTAAGTTTCTTAAACCTTCCTCGGTCATCATAATTTGTTTATTAAGTCCGGGCAACAGTTACCACCTCAAATTAAATGTTATAAACATCTGACTATTATATTTAATAATAACTTGCATGTCAATAAAAAGACCATGAAAATTTTTCAGTAATATTAATTTGTTAAAATTTTCTTTTGTTTTAAGCCGATATCGAGGTATCATAAATATCACGTATATACCCTACAAAAACTAACTGTTTCTTGTAAAGCAGTCAGATATCATGCACACAATCTACTATAAAAGTATGGTAATAATATCGTAAATAATTATATCAGACTGTCATAATAAGGAGGCGTATATTTATATAATTTATATAAATCATTGTATATAATCTGCTAAAATCAAAAGATAACATGATATATCAACATTTTTACTAAAATACTTACTTTTTTATGTTTGAATTTCTCTGATAAACCTTAGCTTGTCTAATTGCAAAATATGGTGTATAATATTAATATTATAAGTTTAGACGGGGGAGTTTTAAGTGTCGGCAGATTTACATTGTCATACAAAATTATCTGACGGGTCAACGGGCATAGATGAAATTATATATCTTGCGCGCAGATTGAAAATAGATACTATATCGGTAACAGACCATGATACTTTTGCTGGAGCAAAAAGGGCCAAAATTATTGGTCAAAGATGCGGAATAAACGTCATTATGGGAGCAGAAATTTCTTCTTTTGACGGGATCAGGCAAAAAGAAGTGCATATTTTGTGTTATATGTGTGATGCTACGGATCGACTGGAAGGGCTGTTTAAAAAAATTAATGAAAAACGCCAAAAAGCTGCATCTGTGATGCTAAAAAGACTAATGAGATTTTATCCTGTCTCCGCTGAAATGATCTCAAAGAAAGCGCAAGGAAGTACAAATGTTTTTAAAAACCACATTGCACAGGCAATAATGGATGCGGGGTATGCTTTGCCTTACGGAATATTATTTGAAAAGCTTTTCGGAAAAAATGCAGAATCTTCGCTTGTTTGTGAATATCCGGATGTTCGAGAGGTAATTGAGCAAATACATGAAGCTAATGGATTGGCAGTGCTTGCTCATCCTAAGAGGTCAGATGTAATAGACGGTATAGCCGACTTCGTGGAAATGGGGCTTGATGGAATTGAGATTTGGCACCCCAGTGCAGATCAGACAGCCATAGGGGATTTACTCGACATAGCAGCGCAATATCGATTATTAACAACTGGAGGCAGCGATTTTCACGGCATGTATTCATCAGGAGTTCATCCTTTAGGATCTTGCACCACTCCGGAGGATAAAATCGAAGAAATGCACCATAGAAAACAGCAAATGTATAAAAAAATTTAGGGGTAAGTTTTTCATGGATTACACTTATGAGCCAAAGGGAACGTGTTCAAAGAGAATAAAAATCACAGTGGATGAGAATAAAGGAAAAATTGTTAGTGTGGAGTTTGTAGGAGGCTGTGATGGGAATACAAAAGGCATATGCGCCTTACTGAAAGATATGGATATCGATGAGGCAATAAAGCGTCTGAAGGGTATCGATTGCAGAAATCGTGGGACGTCGTGCCCGGATCAGCTGGCCGTGGCTTTGGAAAATATAAAGAATACGGATTTGTAAAAATTTAACGCCTGCACTTTGGCCACATGTGGAATGAGACTAAAGGTTCAGGCTTTTTATATCTCCATGATATTTTTTAGATACTAGTCTGCAAATTTTGTCTTGAATATTAAAAATTGCATGGTAGAATCATTATTAATGAGAGTTTTCTATAACATAAGAGAAATCACTTATGTATGGAAGGAAGAAAAAGATGGATTTTTTGTTGGGAATCTGGACTGCATTTTTGAGCTTAATGAGTACATTTAAAATCTCGGATGGACTGGATGTTTTAGTGGTTTCATTTTTGATATATGGCTTTATAAAATTATTCCGCGAAACAAGGGCAGAACAGCTCGTTAAAGGGATACTTATATTGCTTATGGCATATGTGTTCTCCAGATATTTTCGCTTAAGTATGTTAAGCACGCTGCTTAGTAATTTTTTTCAGTTCAGTTTCTTAGCAATATTGGTAGTTTTTCAACCGGAGTTAAGACGTGCTCTTGAACACCTGGGGAGAAGTAATTTAGGCGATTACTGGTCTAACCCTATAAATGGAGATGAGGACACATTCATCCATAAAATGAAAAGCATTATAAATGTAGTTGTAGATTCTGCAGTGATATTTCAAGAGGCAAAGGTTGGAGCTCTGATTGTCTTTGAAAGAAAGACAAAACTTGGAGAGATAATCGACACCGGTACAGTGGTCAAAGCAGAACCATCTATTGAGCTTATATCCAATATATTTTACAATAAAGCCCCTTTGCATGACGGCGCGATGATAGTAAAAGATGGTCTAGTCTATGCCGGGGGATGCATATTACCGCTTACTAGAAATGAATCTTTAGGAAACGAACTTGGAACACGTCACAGAGCCGCAGTTGGAATCAGCGAGAATTCAGATGCCGTGGCCGTCGTTGTGTCTGAAGAAACCGGCGGTATATCAGTGGCATTAAACGGACAGTTAAAGCAGGGGTTTGACAAGGAAACTTTAAGTGATGAACTTACAAAACTTCTTTTACAAAACAATAGGAGTATCTCTAAAAGTGTACTGTCTCATTTCCATAAGAAGTGAGTTTAGCAGACAATCATATTCAAGAGAGGGAATTGTTTATGAATAAGTATTTTGACAGGCTCCAAGAAAAATTAAGTAAAATAAGCATAAATATGATTTTTTACGATGATAAAGTAATTTTTTTATTCTCAATTCTAGCCTCCTTTACGATATGGGTCGGTATAAACGCAAGCGGGACAGACAGCGCACCGGTTGTAATATCTGATATACCGGTAAATATAAATTTATCCGAAAGTGCATTGCAGGACGGCCTTAGGGTTTTTAGCGGCAATAACATAAAAGCTAAGGTAAGTATTTCGGGGAACAAAATTATTGTAGGACAGGTCAGTAAAGACGATATATCAATCACAGCCCAGCAGGCCGTAACAATAACGTCCCCGGGATCATATACTTTGCAACTTACGGCAAAAAAAACCGGGCTTCTTTCAGATTATGAATTCGTATCCGGGGTCGAACCTGCATTCATACCCGTGATGGTTGACAGATACAGAGAAGCAGAATTTAATATCGAACCGGAGATTGAATTTTCTGCAGATCCGGATTGTTTTTTGGGTGCAACTGTTTTATCGTCATCAAAGATTGTGCTGTCGGGACCGGAATCAGAAATGTCTAAAATAAAAAGAGTAGCTGCAAAAGGCAAAGTTGATGAGGAGCTCCACAGTACATACACTACTAAAGTTCCTATCATTATGTATGATGCTTACGGTGAGCAGATTATAAGTGAGACGATTTCTGCCACAGTCAACGAAGTAGAAGTAAGCATACCCGTACTTATGAGAAAAAAATTAAAAATAAAGCCTAACTTTGTTAATGTCCCCCAGGGAATGGACTTGTCTTCCGGTATTGTTAAAGTTACACCGCCGTCTTTGGAGATAGCAGGTGCCCAAGATCAAATAAGTACGATGGAAACACTGGAACTTGAACCTATAGATTTCCACAATATAAATGTACAGCATAATAAATTTGATATGCAGATAAACCTTCCGCCGGGGTGCAAAAGTCTCAATAACATATATAATACGGAGGTCTCTTTAGATATGTCAGGGTTTGGCGAAAAGTGCCTGTGGTTAGATCAAATTTCCTTTGTAAATGTTCCGGAAAATAAATCTGTAAAATCGTATACTGACAAAATAGAGGTTAAATTAATTGGTCCGCAGCAAAAAATTAAGTCTTTAAATGCTGAAAGTGTATCAGCAGAAGTAGATTTACAGGGCAAAAATGATTTGCAGGGGGCTATGGAGATACCTGCAAAGATAGTTATTAAAAATTGTTCCGATACGTGGGTTTCAGGTGAACACTTAATTAATATAGAGATTTCATAAAAACTGTTGACATATTGAGTAAATATGGTATCATTATAACAATACTGATACCTTGTATATTTTGTTACCTATAGAAATAGTATAAATAACTTCGATTTGTAATATCCTAATTATCTGGGGGGATTTTTATGGACATAGGGGATGTAAAAAACTTAAGCGAAAATGAGAAAAAAATTTTAAATTTGGGAAAAGATGAGAATTTTAGGGATCAAGTCATAGAAATGAAGGACCGAGATATGTCCAAAGAAGAACGTATTAGTAAAATCAGGAAAATATTGTCAGAAAAAGGCATAGAGTATACTGAAAAAGACGCTGAACTTTTTGAAAGTATAATCAGAGGTGTGAAGGAAAAAAGGATCGAGCTAAACAGTGAAAACCTGAAGAAAATAACAGGGGGTTCGCTAACAGAAGAGGTAGAGGACATATTTGGAGGGGTTCCTGATGACCAGATTCCTGCCAATATAAAGAGGAAAATAGCCGACAAGAAAGCCGCAGAGCAAAGAGAAAAAATCATAGCATACACAGTGTTTGGTTTACTGCTCTGGGGGGCTGGTGGTCTCGGTTATATTATGGGCCGTAGAAAATCAGGCGAAGAAGTTCACAAGGCACGTGCCGAAGGTTGGAAGTCCGGTTTTGATTATGCTTCAGCCTATTGGCATGACAAGAATAAGAGCAGTTAAGAAAAGAAGTTGGATGACTTATGAAATGTTTAGTTAAAATATACGATACTGAGCAAATTAATAATTTAATATCTATATTATCTTTCAGACCCCGAAAGGTCATTTTTCTCTACGATAACAGATGTACTAAGGTCGAAAATTTGAGTGATATAGAAAGCGCCTGTGTTGAGTGTGTCGAGGATATAAGTTTTGAATTTGTATCTATAGACACTCAGAGTCTAGATGATATAAAAAGTAAGTGTAAGAGAATAATCAGGTATAATAAAGAATGCGTGTTTGATATCACGGGTGGTGAAGAATTAACTCCTATAGGGGTTTATTTGTCGTGCATAAATGGTTTTATTCCTGTGTTTAAGTTGGATATAGATCTAAAAAAACTTGTGAATGTATATGGGTGTAGTGAGATTTCTGATGAATTTGTAGTGCCAGATCTAAATCTGGAAACTATTATGCTCAGTAAAGGAGCGCAACTGAGCAGCTGTCTTCATCCGACGCCCGAGGACACACAATTTGAGTTTTTATTATCTTTTTGCCAGGTTGTCTTTAGTAATATAAATTCATGGAAAGAGCTTTGCAGCTATGTGCAAAATGGCACCAAAAGCCTGGATCCTGAACATAAAAGTCTGAATTTTAATTATCCCAGGAACTCCAAAGAGCCTAAATTAAAGCTTTCTGACGAAAGTGGTCAGCTTTTGGTTCATGCTCAGAAGTTTAAGTTGATACGCAATCTAGAATTATCGGAAAACTCCGTAAAATTTATCTTTAACAACGCAAATATAAAACGATATTTGACTGATTTCGGTTCATGGCTGGAGCTGTATTGCTATATAACCCTTAAAGAGAGCGGTTTATTCAAAGATGTAAAGATGAGCGTCAGAATAGAATGGAATGCTGAAAAGGATAGACGTAATGAAGTTGTAAATGAGGTTGACATTACGTTTTTTTCGGGAATTACGCCGGTATTTGTGTCGTGCAAACTGTCAGATCCAACTGCTGAGGCGCTTCAGGAACTAAGTATATATCCTAGCTATTTTGGCGGGAAGCGCTCTAAATGCATATTAGTGACAACCGGAAATGTAAGAGTTGATAAACCCCGCGTTGTGCTCAGGGCTAAAGAAATGGGCATACACATCATAGATAAGAGGGACATAGGCTCAGGTAGGTTCCTTGAAAAAATGAGACAGATTCTAGGTCTAGATAAAAAAGCAGAGAAAGGCAAAAACAGCCAAGAGCCCTCCCACAAAAACTCATCCGGGAGGCAAACTAATATAGGCTGTGGTACATAATCTTACCAAGATCTTTGTGACACAACAAAAAACTGCGCCCAATCTTCGGACACAATTTGAAATCATATACCGATATACTTAGTGGCTGGGATGGCTGGATTCGAACCAGCGCATGATGGAGTCAAAGTCCATTGCCTTACCGCTTGGCTACACCCCAATAGCAAAACACAACATGGGGTGGATAATCGGATTCGAACCGATGGCCTCCAGAGCCACAATCTGGCGCTCTAACCAACTGAGCTATACCCACCATAACTTGGTGCGCCAGAAGGGACTCGAACCCCTGACCTACTGCTTAGAAGGCAGTTGCTCTATCCAGCTGAGCTACTGGTGCACGAAACAGTGCCCTACACAAATCTACTTGATTGTTAATGACAGCACCTGGAGCGGGTGATGGGAATCGAACCCACGCGACCAGCTTGGAAGGCTGGGATTCTACCATTGAACTACACCCGCATACCAACAACGATATACATTCTATCACAATATATATCGTTATGTCAATATAAATCAGCAAAAAATTTTAAACTGTGCTGATAGACAATTCCGGTATTCCTACAAGAGTAATTTTATCCATTTTGAACCCACCTTCGTTGACTACTGTCATGCTTATCCTATCTTCTACTTCCTTTCTAATCACTCTTAACAAATCCCTTGCACCGCTCTTTCCGCCTAAAGCCATGTCAGACAGCTTTTTAATGGCAGTGTCATCAAATTCAAAACTCACTCCATGCTCCTCTAAAGATTTCACATAATCATTCAAGGATAATTTGGCTATCTTCTCAAAGTCTTTGCCGGTAAGTTTATTAAATACCACTATCTCATCAATTCTGCTCAAAAATTCAGGTCGTAAAAACTCAGACAATGCTTTTTGGGCTTTCTCCTTTGTAATATCATTCTCACTTTTTGCAAACCCAACCAATCCCGTTTTTTTGTCGCTTCCCGCATTAGATGTCATAACTATCACAGTATTTTCAAAATTTACCTTGCGTCCATGCGAATCTGTTATTTTGCCCTCGTCGAGTACCTGGAGAAGTATATTCATTACATCGGGGTGAGCCTTTTCAATCTCGTCAAACAGTAGTATTGAATACGGTTTCCTGCGGACTTTCTCGGTTATCTGACCTGATTCATCATAACCCACATATCCCGGAGGCGAACCTATCAGCTTTGAAACCGAGTGTTTCTCCATATATTCAGACATATCTACCCTTATCAAATTATCAGGGGTATCAAAAAGCTCATCAGCAAGCACTTTTACAAGTTCGGTTTTGCCAACACCGGTAGATCCCACAAATATAAACGAAGCCGGTCTCCTCCTTGGATTTATCTGTATACGGTTTCTCTTTATTGCAGCCGATATTTCTTCTATTGCCTTATCTTGACCGATAATCTTCTCCCTCAGCCTCTTTTCCAGTCCATCTAATTTCTTAAATTCATTTTGTTCTATCTTTGAGGACGGTATTCCTGTCCATAATTCTATCACATGTGCAACGTCCTGCTCAGCAACTTTTCCCCCAAGGGCTTTATCCCTTAATTTATCGGTTTCTTCTTCTAAACGTGCTTTTTCACACCTAAGCTCTGCCAATTCTTTGTAGTCTTTATCCTCCTCAGACAGTATCTTCTCTTCCTCTTTTTTTACATTATTGAGTTGCCCTATCAGAAGGTCATATTTCTCCAGATATTTGTTTTTCAAGGAAGCATATGCACATGATTCATCGAGCAAATCTATAGCTTTATCCGGCAAAAACCGGTCTGTAATGTATCTCTCAGACAGCACCACCATTCTATTAATCAGTTTATCTGAAACACTTACCCTATGGTATGCCTCATAATAATTTTTTATCCCTTTTAGTATGCTCACTGTTTTCTCTACAGATGGTTCTACTACTTTAATTTGCTGAAAACGCCTCTCAAGAGCAGAGTCCTTTTCTATATGATTTCTATACTCTTTAAACGTCGTAGCCCCTATTACCTGTATTTCGCCCCTCGAAAGAGCCGGTTTTAAAATATTCGCAGCACTCATGGAACCTTCTGAATCACCGGTCCCTACAAGGTTATGCACCTCGTCTATGAAAAGTATAATATTACCGTCCCTTTTCACCTCATCTATAAGCCCTTTTATTCTGCTCTCAAACTGACCTCTAAATTGTGTACCTGCAACTAATGCGGTCAAATCTAACAAATGAATCTCCTTATTCTTTAACTTAAAAGGTACTTCCCCCTCTACAATCCTCATAGAGAGCCCTTCGGCTATGGCGGTTTTACCCACGCCGGGCTCTCCAACCAAACATGGATTATTTTTAGTCCTGCGTGAAAGTATCTGTATCGCCCTTGATATTTCTTCATCCCTGCCGATAACTCTGTCTACATCTCCGGCTCTGACCTTATTATTCAGATTAGTACAGTACATATCTATGTATTTTCTTTTTTGTCTTTTTCTGCGCCTCTCATCCTTGCTTTGATTCTCGGATTTTTTATCCGTCTGAGGGAAAAAATTAGGTTTATCTCCAAATGGAACATCCCCAAAAAGGCTTTTCATAAACGGGAACGTAGCAGCTCCACCTTGTGCAACCTCACCTATGTCTCCCTCTGACAACTCATTTGCTAAGAAATCTTTGTCTTTATCTTCCGACAGCATACCGGAAATTTGTTCCTGCATGGCATTTAATTCATCCTCTGATATTCCCATTTTCTCCATCATGTCGCTGACCGGCTTAACACCTAACTCTTTGGCACAGGTAATACAAAGTCCTTGTGTATTTGACATATCTTTCCCCGCAGAAATAAACACTACCGCCGGCCTTTTTTTGCATCGTGAACAAAACATAATATTTTCTCCTTAAAAGTCAATCTTACTTACATACTTACAATTCTTATCATACCCAAATCATGGTTTTTTATTAGGTTTTATCATGACTATAAAAATCTTAAAATATTTTACCAAAGCATAGATCATTAGTAAAGCAGTAATTGCCATTAATACCATGTTTAATCTAATATTTTCTATCCCCCAAACTGCTTTTAACGCCACTATTATAATAACTGAAATATAAAATGCAACTGTACCTATTTTTCCATACCATTTCGCTGCAGTAGGGAATTTATTTATCTTTAAAAGTGCCACACTGGCTAAGAGCATGGAAATTTCTTTCAGGATAAGCAAAATCATAAACGGAATTATCTCTGTAAATTTCATCCCCACGCCTACCATAACAGCAATCAATGTAATCTTATCTGCTGCAGGATCTAACATTTCTCCTAATCTGCTTTTCTGATTAAACTGTCTCGCAATAAATCCGTCTAAAAGATCTGTAAGCCCCGAAAGCAGCAAGATAAGCCCTGAAAATACATAGTTGTCTTTTCCAATGTACGTCATAAAAGGGAAAATCAGTACTATCCTCATTAAAGAAAGTACATTAGGCAATGTAACATTTTTCCTAATCGACGGATCTATATCTATCATATTCAACCCTTCTTCGAATTTATTATTTATATTTCCCTTATTAAACTATAGATAAAATTGTTCATATACATATATCTAAATATAAAGCCAGATTCAGAATTATTATAAATATGTGTCATAAGCGGCAAATCCACCACTTTACCCGCTGCACTTAAACAAAATATCAGTATACTCAAAGAAATATATCCTTTAATGCCGCCAAATAATGCACCTGCTAATCTATCAACTTGCCCCGTAAGCGGTAGTTTCAAAATTGAAGCCACCTTATTGGAAATAAATGAACATAAAATCATAAAAATAAAAAACATTATTAGGGTGGAAGATATTCTGATTGTCTGAATGAAAATGGGCGAAATTAAAATCTCAATTCTTTGTGCAATATCTGCATCAGATACTGCATTATGAATAATATCTGTTAGATTGTCACTTGTTATTCCGTAATAACGAAAAGAATTGGATATAAATTCGGGCAAAATCCCAAATACCGCATCAGCAGAAAATTCCCTGCCATTTTTTATACAGAGGCGTACTTGGTTGGTTACATTATCTCTTATAACTTTATCATAAATAGTTTCAGAAAATCCGTGAGACAAATATAATGAACTAATTAAGGCAATCATTAACCCGGCAAACGATAAAACTGATCTAACTAAACCCTTGCGCACTCCTGAAATACAAAACAATAAAAAAGTCAGTAAAATTATACCATCCAAAGCTAGGGCATTCAGAGTAACCACCTCAATAATAATACACACAAACACTAAAACAATATACCACATATATCCTAATTATACAACATATTATTACATAAAACCCTTTTTTATGATTAATCTGTCATATCTTAATCTCCATAATACTCTTGCCGCTTAACATAAAAACCCTGGAATTTTCAGCTTTAATGATTTTTTCTAAAGTGTTGCCCGTATCAATTTCTTTTTGGAGCTCACCTGATATATCATAAATAAATAATTTTTTGTTTTCAATGCCATATATTTTATCATTGTCATACATAATATCGTCGAAAGCATGACCAATTTCGATATTTAACCTAACCTCCCCCTCCTTTCCTGTAACTAACAAATTAGATGTTTTATTTTTATCCGACAGCACCAAACAGTAAGCTATACCCCGTTTTTTGTTTATATCCATGCATTTTATAGTCCGAGGAGAATATGTAATCTCTTTTTTATCCTTCTTCCCTACATTAATAATTACACTGGACTTCTCTCCTACCGCAACCAAACTCCCATTAGACAAATAATCTACCGAAATTATCATATTTCCCTCAAATTCGCATGTATATATAGGATCTAAAGAATTTAAATCAAAAACATAAACCACCGAACAAATTTGACCTTTTGATGACGACATCCCGCAAACCGCTGCTCCCTTTCCGTTTGGCTGCAAAGCTACATCACATATATAAAAATCACAAAAACTATATTTATACTTTTCCACCTTATCTCTGCAAAATACGCTCATCTGCGATAAATATTCGCCAGACTGCGTAATTAGTGCATGTATCCCATTTCTCGCCACGTCCGCAGATATGATTTTTTCATCCAAATTTCCCTGCAATATTGTCTCGCGACAAGACTCTATTTTATAATCATATCCCCCTATATTATATATAATGGCTTTTGTACCACAGGACTTCATCCCGGGATTACTGAAATTATGTGCACGAGATGAAATTTTCTTGCCGCCAAACGTAATTGATTCAAAAGACACATCACTCAAAGCCACAATATTTCCATTTATCACTCCAAGATTATTGCTCAGTATCCTGTGCCCTCCAAATTCCTCCGGGACGCCTGAGCTCCTTCCAAAAGATTTCATTCTATCATGAAGCTGCATTGAAATATCTTGAAAGAAACCCCTGTTAAGCCGCACTGCAGAAATTAAAAATATAGCAAAAATTAGAGCTGTTCCGAATATCCAAACCAACCTGCTTTTCCTAATATTTATTTTAGGATAACTTGCCCTCTTCCGCCTCACAGATAACTTCTTTTTCGTCATAAATTCGGTATTCCTCGATTCCTATCTTGAATTTAGCACTTCCCTATCCCCACATAACAAATATTCCTTATGGCTTGTCCCTTTTTATCGTCATATGTCATAAAAAACTCTGTTGAGATACAGCCCATGTGCCGGAGCCGTCGGTCCTGCCATCTTACGATTTTTAGAATTTATTATGCGCTTTATATCATTCTCTGCAATTTTCCCCTGGCACACCCTTAGTAGAGTCCCAACCATTATCCTAACCATATTATATAAAAATCCGTCCGCCTCAACTCTCATCTCTACAATATTATCTATTTTATCAATCTCAAATTTCTTTACATTTCTTATCATATTCACAGTATTCCTCTTGTCAAGAGTACAAAAAGATGTAAAATCATGCTCCCCCACATAGAATTGCGCTGCTTTTCTCATCTTGTCGATATCCATAGAATACCAATAATGCAGTGCGTAACCATATAAAAATGGGTCTCTAATCCTCCCATTGAATATCTTATAAACATATTCTTTACCAATACATGAATATCTGGCATGAAAGTCCAGCGGTACTTCCCTGCAATCCTTGACGCAGATATCATATGGCAAAAATCTGTTAAGTGCCGCAACAATTCTCTCACAAGGAATTTTGCTGTCTACTTTAACATTTATACAATACATATTAGCGTGTACGCCCGAATCCGTTCGGCTGCAACCTTTTATATCCGGTTTAGTCTTAAAAACCTTATGTATCGCATCCTGAAAAACTTCCTGTACCGTCACGGCATTGTCCTGAACCTGCCAGCCATGATAGTTCTTACCATCGTAACAAATAGTAATCAAAATATTCCTTAAATTATTTTCGCAATGTCCATATTGTTGCAAAATATCACTCCTATCATGATAAGCCCCACAAGTACCATTGCAAACAAATCCGCAATTCCTAACTTGAAATTCTTTAAATGAGTTCTGCTACCTTTAAGTCCATAGCACCTGCACTCCATCGCCATCGATAACTCATATGCCCGTCTGAAAGTTGATGCAAAAAGCGGTAAAATAATCGGAGTAAATGATTTTATCCTGTCAATCGGACCTCCTTTATTCATATCTGCCCCCCTGGATTTTTGTGCATTTATAATCTTATTCGTCTCCTCAAGGGTGATAGGGATAAATCGCAAGGATATGGTTATCATCATAATTACGTCATCAACATCCACACCAATAAATTTTAATGGACTCATTATTTTTTCCAGACCATGTGTCATGTCATTTGCGGAAGTAGTAAACATTAAACAGGCACTAATCATCATCATGTCAAAAATTCTAGCCGCAACGACAATACTATTTTGTATCCCGGATGCAGTTATAGTTATAAATCCCCACTCAAATATTGGTTCTCCTACTCCATAAAATAGGTTGAGAAATGACGAAAACAGCGTCATAGCAAATATAAAACCCGTATTTCTTATGTAGGATTTGATGGGTATTGACGAAGCCAAAATCATAATAAACGTAAAAACAGATATAATAGTTAAAGATATATAACTCCACGCAGTAAAAACTATAACCATGAGCCAAAATGATAATAAGATTTTAGCTCTGGGATCCATCCTATGAAGTAAAGAGTCTCCAGGTAAATATTGCCCTAATACTATGTCCGCTGCCAATTTCAGTATCCTCCCATTAACACATATTTTCTATTATATCCTCTACCGCTCCGTCAACTGTAATTACACATTTGTGTTTTATATCCAATTTATTATGTACCTTGTTTATGATTTTCGTTACCTGAGGCACCTCAAGTCCCATTTTATTTAATTCCTCTCTTCTGCTGAATATGTTTTCAGGAGCATCATACATAATCAAATTTCCTTTGTCCATAACCATTACTTTGTCTGATATCCTGGCAATATCTTCCATTACATGCGAAATAAATATAATAACATTTCCCGTTTGCCTGTGATATTCACATATTGAATTTAAAATCCCCTCCTTACTTACAGGGTCTAATCCTGCCGTAGGTTCATCCAAAATAAGAACTTCAGGCTTCATCGCTATTATCCCCGCTATGGCAACTCGTCTCTTTTCGCCGCCCGAAAGGTCAAATGGTGACCTGTTAAGAAGTTCGGGGCCTAGTTTTGCAAACATCATAGCCTCCAATACCCTAATATCCACTTCTTGCCCAGATAGTCCTTGATTAATCGGGCCAAAAGCAATATCCTTGTACACAGTCTCACCAAACATCTGGTGCTCCGGATACTGGAAGGTCAATCCAACCTTGAAATGAACTTGTCTTATATCCGCAAAATCCTCCCATATATTTTTGTCATTTAAAAGTACCTTCCCTTTGTCGGGCTTAATCAAACCATTGAAAAGCTGGGCAAGAGTGGACTTTCCTGAACCCGTATGGCCTATAACCCCGATAATCTGACCTTTTTCAATCGATAAATTTATGTCTTTTACGCCACACCTTTCAAAAGAAGTCCCCTTATTGTAACAATAAAAGAGGTTTTCAGCCCTAATCACCGACATTTCTTTTCCTCCAAAAATTCAACAATCATATCCGCACATTTGTCCTCATCCGCCGTCAAAAACGGAAGATTTATTCCCCTTCCCGCTAGCTTATAAAACAAATCAATAGATTGTGTAGCCTTTAGTCCTAACATACGCATGTAATTTTTGTCCAAAAGTATTTCATACGGCGTCACTTCAGAAACAATCCTGCCACTATCCATTATTATCACTCTATCCGCACAGAAGATTTCTTCTATATTATGAGTTATTAATACAATCGTGGTTCCATTCCCTTTTTTCAAGTTCTGTATTGTGTCAACAACTTCTTTTCTGCCCTCAGGATCCAGCATAGAGGTCGGTTCATCAAAAACTATACATTCGGGGTTCATAGCAAGTACACCTGCAATCGCAATCCTCTGCTTTTGCCCCCCCGATAACATATTAGGAGAACTTTTTTTAAAATCATACATTCCTACGCATTTCAAGGCATTATCCACTAAACTAACCATCTCTCTGCGGGGTATACCCAGGTTTTCTAGACCAAATGCAACATCCTCTTCAACCACGCTGGATACTATCTGATTATCCGGATTTTGAAACACCATTCCGATTTTCTGTCTGATTTCACAGAATTTATCCTCATCTTTGGTATTTATTCCGTCCGCCACTACATCCCCGGACGTCGGAATAAGCACGCCATTAAAGTGCTTCACAAGAGTGGATTTACCCGAACCATTTTTGCCCAATATAACCACAAATTCTCTTTTGTATATATTAAGGTTTATTTCTTTCAGAATGTAATTGTTTTGGCTTGTCTCCTCATCATAAGCAGAAAAACTTACATTTCTGAGTTCAATCAATTTGTCTATTTTGATCCCTCCCCTCTAACACAAAATCAATCCGGTAGCCATATTGACGTAGCCCCTGCAGGCAGAATCCCCGATGAAGCTGTTACCTTAAGCCCTATTTCATCAGACTCTATATGCCCTTTGCGCTTTTTCTGTATTGTTTCACGAAGCAAATATTCCATAACCGAAGGGGACAGTCCTGTCGTATAAGAATTTAATATTAAGAATCGAGAATCCTGTGCCATAACAGACTCACAAAGCTCCAAAAAGCCGTAAAGGTTTTCCTCCAGCTTCCATAGCTCCCCGTTTGATCCTCTCCCAAAAGAGGGAGGATCCATAATTATCCCGTTATACTTTCTTCCTCTTCTCTTTTCCCTCTGCACAAACTTTACGCAGTCGTCAACGATCCAGCGGATAGGTTTATCTGATAAATTAGATTTTTCAGCATTCTCTTTAGCCCATGCGACCATCCCCTTTGACGAGTCAACATGACAAACCTTAGCCCCGGCACCTGCGCATGCAAGCGTTGCACCCCCCGTGTACGCAAAAAGGTTCAATATATTCATCTCTTCATGAGATTTTTGTATTACAGCCCTGCAAAAATCCCAATTCACAGCTTGCTCCGGGAATACTCCGGTATGCTTGAAGCCCAATGTATCCACCTTAAAAGTTAAATCTCTGTATGATACATCCCATGGGCTCGCAAAACTTGAGGATTTATCCCAATGTCCTCCCCCGCTGCTTGCACGGTAATAATGTGCATCAGCCCTATTCCATCTTTTATCCTCCTTTGGCGTAGACCATACAACCTGGGGGTCAGGTCTTATAAGAATTTTATCCCCCCATCTTTCAAGCCTCTCAGCACAAGAGGCATCTATAAGCTCGTAGTCATTCCAATGTGATACTCTCATAGTCACCCCGCTACCTAAGACAACTTTTCCGATATCTTTACGGCCACTTTATCAGCTATGTCCTGAATTTTATCAACATCCGCACATTCAACCATGACTCTCACCAGCGGTTCTGTACCCGATTCCCTAACTACAATTCTCCCATTACCGTTTAGAACTTCTCTGGCCTCACAAAGAGCCCTAAAAACATCATCATCCTTATTGATTAAACATTTTTTCTCACTATCCACACGAACATTAACTATAACCTGAGGAAAACTCGTCACAATTGTGCGTGCATCCGACAATTTCAATTTTTTTCTGTTCAGAACGTCTATAAGCTGAATCGCTGTCAATTCCCCGTCGCCTGTGGTTGAAAAATCGTGAAATATGACATGTCCCGACTGTTCTCCGCCAAAATTGTACCCATTTGACAGCATCTTTTCCAGAACATAACGATCCCCTACTTTCGTGGTTTCAAAATTAATAGCATTTTCTCTGCAGAACTTTGAAAAACCCATGTTACTCATAATAGTCCCCACGACGGTATTTTTTGCCAAATTGCCCCTCTGCATCATGTCCAGTGCACATATTGCCATGATTGCGTCTCCGTCTACTTTTTTCCCGTTCTCGTCAACCGCTATACACCTATCAGCGTCACCGTCAAAAGCTATTCCCAAATCCATATTATTTTTAACCACATACTCAGAAAGACTCCTTATATCGGTCGAGCCACATTTATCATTTATGTTTACTCCGTCAGGTGCATTATGTAAAATACGATAATCCGCTCCCATCTGACTGAATAACTCCTCAGCCGTTTCCGAAGCTGCACCGTTTGCACAGTCTAAAACTACTTTCATACCACTAAAGTCACCTTGAACCGTGGATTTTAAGTGGTCAATATAGTCAAACATAGCATCACTTTCATAACTTACTCCACCTATATCCTCTCCAACCGGGTATTTATAAGACAATAGCCCCTCAAAAGTCAAACTCTCGATCTTATTTTCCATCTCATCCGGTAGTTTATACCCATCTCTATCAAAGATCTTTATGCCATTAAACTGATAAGGATTGTGAGATGCAGAAATCATAATTCCCGCATCCGCCCCGTACGCTTTCACAAGAAATGCCACAGCCGGGGTGGGAATTATCCCCACAACAACAACATCCGCCCCGGCAGAACATATCCCCGACTTAAGTGCGCTCTCCAGCATGTCGGATGATATCCTTGTGTCCTTACCTATAATAAACTTCGGTCGTTTACAGCCGTTTTCAATCAGTGTTATGGTAACTGCTCTGCCTATATTCATGGCTAACTCGCAAGTCAGTTCAAGGTTTGCTATGCCACGTACCCCATCTGTACCAAAAATTCTACTCATAAAAACAATCTCCTAGATTTAAAATACTCATTAATGTTATATCACTCTATTTAACAAAAAGCTACCTCAGGCGGCTCAATCCCCATATGAAGATAGGCTGCTTTTGTAAGGCTTCTCCCTCTGGGAGTACGGTTCAAAAATCCTATTTGCAAAAGGTACGGCTCATATACGTCCTCTATGGTAACGGATTCTTCCCCGACAGCCGCAGATAGCGTCTCAAGTCCAACCGGTCCCCCGCCGTAAAAGTTTATTATGGTCTCTATTAATCGTCTGTCATTGGAGTCAAGCCCTAATTCGTCCACCCCCAATTTATTCAAAGCCTGATTTGCAATATTATATGTCACATTTCCTCCGTTAATAACCTGTGCAAAATCACGCACACGCTTTAGTAATCTATTCGCAATCCTAGGTGTCCCTCTCGACCGTGAAGCTATCTCAAGTGCACCCTCATCTGAAATGGTCATACCTAAAATTCCAGCACTTCTCTTCACTATTTTCCCCAATTCCTCATTGGAATAAAGTTCCAAACGTAAAATTACCCCGAATCTATCCCTCAAGGGTGCAGAGAGCTGTCCTGCCCGGGTCGTCGCCCCAACAAGTGTGAATTTAGGCAGTGCAAGATGATAAGACGTTGCCATCTGCCCTTTACCGGTGACAATGTCAACAGAAAAATCTTCCATTGCAGGATATAATATCTCCTCTACATTCCGTGAAAGTCTGTGAATTTCATCTACAAAAAGGACATCTCCATCAGTAAGTTTGGTTAAAAGTGCAGCCAAATCTCCCGGTCTTTCTATCGCCGGACCCGAAGTTATCCTTATATTAACCCCCAATTCACGTGCAATGATAGTTGAAAGTGTGGTCTTGCCAAGCCCCGGGGGACCGTAAAGCAAAACATGGTCTAGCGGTTCACCACGCATTTTCGCGGCTCTTATGAAAACAGCTAGATTTTCCTTAACTTTCTCTTGCCCAATATAGTCACCAATCGACAAGGGTCTTAAGGGATTTTCCAAATCAGAATCCGAAACTATCTCCTCCGGAGACACCATTCTTTCATTTATATTCTCTTTATCAATCTTCAACTAATCACCGCCTTATTTATCCTACAGACTTAAGAACCCTTTGGATCATGGCTTCTACTGAAAGCGTGCTGTCAAGTTTCGTTAATATAGGAAGTACGTCTTTGTCCGTATAACCAAGCACCGATAAAGCCGCCAATGCCTGCGAAACATTACTTGACGCTGACAAAACCCCACTGTTCGGCTCCAGGGCTGACATCTTAAATTTATCCCTCAGCTCCAAAACAATCCTTTGAGCCAGTTTATTACCTAGTCCCTGAGCTCGTGTCAAGCTCTTACTATCCCCTGACGATACAAACATTGCAATCTGGTCAGGAGTGAACTCCGATAAAATAGAAAGTGAAACTTTGCTCCCCACACCCGATACCGATGTCAGCATCTTGAAACAATTAAGCCTTTCACGCTCCAAAAAACCATACAAAGTAACAGAGTCTTCCCTAACGTTCATAACCGTAAACAATTTAACTTCATTATTCATCTTTGCAGCTAAATTATTAAGCGTATAGTTGTCTGCAAGGCACTTATACCCTACACCATTTACATCTATTACCAGAAATCCTCTATCTATGCAAACCAATTTCCCTATCAAATGATAAATCAATAAAATTTCTCCTTAACCTTTTTCCCTAAGCAATAAACTATTTGAGCAATTTGCATGACATATCGCAATAGCCAAAGCATCTGCGGCATCATCAGGCTTGGGAATTTCCCTTAAATTCAAAAGCATTTTAGTCGTCATCATAACCTGGCATTTTTGAGCTTTTCCATACCCTGTCACTGCCGATTTGACTTGCAAAGGGGTATACTCATGAATTGGTATGTCATTTTTTTTAAGTGCAAGCAAAATTATCCCCCTGGCCTGTGCAACCTTTATGGCAGTTTTTTGGTTATTCTGAAAATATAAACTCTCTATGGCAGATGCCTTAGGTTTGCAAAAATTTACTAACTTATTAGTTTCGTCAAATATCTCCTCCAGTCTGTCAAACAGACTGTCTTTAGCAGCGGTGGATATCACCCCCGAGCCAATATACCTGTACCTTCCGCCCACAAAATCAACAGCACCGTATCCAACAAGTGCATATCCCGGGTCTATTCCCAATATTACCACTAAAAATACCCCTTCAAATCCCTTTAAACCTATTAAGTAAGTCACCAATATCCGAACTTCTGCTCTTGTCAGCCGTGATAACCAATATAAAATAAACCTCGGCTCTCAATATTATACCGCACATAATAGTTATTTTGCAATATACATTATCATTAAATGAGAAATATATTGATTAACCAACAATCTCAAAAATCTATTTGCATAAAACAGTCCTTTTGACATCTAAAATACCTATATAAATTTGAATAATGTCTCTTTATGTAAGCATATAGATAGTCTGTATAATAAAAACTGGGGGTACAAAAATGACAGACTTTTATCCGGAAGGACAAATTATAAACACTCAAGAAAATATTAATATCTTATCTTCGATGTCTTCTCTAATGGAGGCTTATAAAACCAGAAAAATTATTGAGAGCATAGCTAAAATATGCGATGCCGAGCATAATTTAATTGTTAATTTAGGAGAAATAAAGGGGGTAATTCCCAGAGAAGAAGGTGCACTTGGCATTAAAGAGGGAACTGTGCGGGATATTGCCATTATTTCTAAAGTAAATCATCCTGTATGTTTTATAATTAAGGAAATTACAAAGGATGACAACGGAAATGATATAGCTGTTTTGTCAAGGCGCGCGGCACAGGAAGTTTGCTTCAGGGAGTATGTATCTAAATTAAGGCCCGGCGATGTAATAAAAGCCCGCATTACTCACATGGAGTCCTTTGGTGTTTTTGCTGATATAGGTTGCGGCATTACCTCGTTTCTCCCAATAGATACAATTTCAGTTTCACGTATTTCCCATCCCGGGGATAGATTTAAAAACGGCATGAATATATACGCTGTAATAAAGTCGGTAGAAGATGGCAGAATAAATTTAACTCACAAGGAGCTGCTCGGTACATGGGAGGAAAATGCCAAGTTGTTTTCCATTGGTGAAACAGTCGCCGGTACAATAAGATCTCTGGAGGAATATGGGGTCTTCGTTGAATTAACACCCAATCTGGCCGGACTTGCAGAGCTCAAAGAGGGTATTAGCGAGGGACAACAAGCAAGTGTTTATATAAAAAATATACTCCCTGAAAAAATGAAGGTTAAACTGGTCATAATAGACGCATTTGACAGTAAAAGAACAATAGAAAAACCAAAGTACTTTTTTAGTGGTAACCATATGGATGAATTTATTTATTCCCCCGCCGGCTGTAGTAGGATAATCGCAACTAAATTTACAACCTAAATATAAACAATGTATAAATTATATATTTTATTTTAAGTATGAGCAATTTTATTGCCATATTTGTTTAATTTATATCGCATAATATAAATTTTTTGTGTATTGACAGATTTTATTGTGTATGTTACTATATACCACAAGAAGGAAGGAGGTGTGATAAATATGAGCCGGAAAAATGAAAAAAATAATTTCTCAAAAGCTGATAAGTCAGAGAAAAAGAGTAATCTTACCCCTTTGACTAATCCCGAAGATGTAGCCGGAGGGTTTGACTACGGCAAAACCCATTCTCTTGGTCTTCATTCAAAATCGTCATACGAAAATAAATTTGAGAGTATGAGCTTTACCGACAAGGAACAAGAATATCTTGAGAAGCATGGATACACTTTAGAGAAATCAGATGACTTCTTAAACCCAATATCTTCAGTTAAGGATTCATCAGGTAAAGAACTTGACCCAGAGGAAATTGTGGAGGCTCTGAAACCGCTTTATGCTTCAAAGTCTTCCAAAAAGAGTTAAATTATAAAGACATTTCTTGGTTCTAAATTCAAAAGAAGGAAAGTGAATTTAGAACCTTGTTCTTTGTAAATATGAAAATTTATTTTGTAGTTTATTCACCATTTTTCCGCTTTGGACCTTCCAGCAGAACATTATCGCATAACTATTCAGCTACGTAACTGAGATTGCTTTTCTCATAAATGCACCTGTTTTTACTTCTCTGCCAATTGGTATAAATAGTCTTTGCATAGCATGCGGAGCAACATCTATTTCATTTCCAAACTCGTCAAATATTTTTTCAGCAGTAAATTTAAACGGCTTTCCACCGGGCTCTAATACTTCCAGTTTATCGCCTTTGAAAAATTTATTGCGCTGTGATATCTGCATAACCCCATTTTTATAACCTTCGCAAACAGCCACTACTTTATATTCTCTGATATACCCTCCACTGTCATATACCTGTCCGGGTTCTTTTCCAAAATAAAATCCCGTGCTGTACTCTCTATGACTGATTTTTAAAACCTCTTCCTTTATCCATTTATCGGGTTTAAAATTTTCTCCCGTTTCATAAAAGCCATTCAGTGCATGCCTGTAGGCATTTGTTATCACAGAAACATAATAGGCGGATTTTGCCCTCCCTTCTATCTTTAAACTCGTAATTCCTGCCTTTAAAAGTTCAGGAATATGCTCTATCATACATAAATCTCTTGAATTAAAAAAATATGTGCCCTTACTATCCTCTACAATGGGAAAATACTGACCTTTCCGGTTCTCTTCAACCAAGCTGTACTTCCATCTGCATGGCTGTGTACAGTCCCCCCTATTTGCATCTCTTCCGGTTAAATATCCGGATATTAGACACCTCCCTGAAAAAGAAACGCACATTGAACCATGTATAAATGCCTCTAATTCCAGTTTTGGGTCTGTTTTTGCTCTTATAGTCGATATCTCTTCAAGGGATAATTCTCTTGAAAGCACCACCCTGTTTGCCCCCATATTATAAAGCGCTCTGGCTGTCATATAATTAACCGCACCAAGCTGCGTTGATATATGGACATCAATATTCGGGGCAGCTTTTTTGGCGATATCAAGAACACCTAAATCTGCAATTATAAATGCATCTACTCCAATGTGCGCTGTTTCAGACAAAAATTCAGGCAGCCTTTCTATTTCGTCATTCCTGGGAAGGGTGTTGCACGTAAGGTAAACTTTTTTACCTCTTTTGTGACAAATTTCCACAGCCTTTTTTAGATTTTCCATATCAAAGTTGGAAGGAGATGTCCTCATTCCAAATTCCTTTCCCGCAAGATAAACTGCATCTGCCCCAAAATTAATTGCAGCAAGCAATCTCTCCATATCTCCTGCAGGCGAGAGAAGCTCTGCAACATTTTTATTTTTATTTGTATTCATTTTTCTCCCCTAATATTTTATTCTTTTCAGTTTTATTCTACTTTATGTTTATTTTACCTTAAAATCCTCGTTTTGTCTATTTATAAAATTTTAAATAATAAATCCAAAAATTATGCAATTAAAGTATTGATTTTTTACAACAAACATGATAGCATAGTCTATGGGGAATTTTGTTTAATTTTTTATGCAAAAGGAGGAAAATATTATGGATTATAAATTAAAATCTAGATTATTAGTGTCCCTCATGCTTTCTGTACCTATTCTGCTTTGCAAAGAACCAAGCGTCTTAGCAAAAACGGCAGTAGGAATTAACAATATGGAATACATATTAAATGAAGAAGACAAAACCGCCTCACTTACAAACGGTAAAGATGCAAAAAGCACTACGGACACTCCAAATTACTTGGAAGTCCCCGGCTCAATAGATGACAATGGGATCTCGTATAGGGTCATTTCGATAGATGACAAAGCATTCAGCGGCTCCGGTGTAACTTTTGTAACAATCCCTGAGAGTGTAGAAAGAATAGGTAAAAATGCTTTTGCGGAATGCAAAAATCTTACGACTTTGGCTCTGTCCAGCGAAAATACCACAATTGAAGA
The DNA here is from genome assembly GCA_949422855.1 of uncultured Eubacteriales bacterium. Classification (GTDB taxonomy): domain Bacteria; phylum Bacillota; class Clostridia; order Oscillospirales; family Acutalibacteraceae; genus CASPLG01. Next base: position 80,935 of record CASPLG010000001.1, read on the forward strand.
ATTTGCATTTTACGGTTCGGGCATTACGGACTTGAAAATTCCTGAAGGGGTTTCTTACATAGGAGACAGTGCATTTAGTAACTGCGTTAAATTAAAGACTGTTTTCCTTCCTACAAGCGTTGCATATCTCGGTAATAATGTATTTAGTTGGTGCAAAGAGCTTGAAGAGGTCACCTTGCCGGAAGGCATAAAAGAGATCCCGGATATGGCTTTTTACCATTGTCCCAAATTAAAGTACATAAAAATTCCGGATAGTGTAGAAGTTCTGGGAACATCATCATTTGAATGGTGTACTTCTCTTGAGAGCGTTGAATTTTCAGAAAGTTTAATCAGTATTAAAGACCAAGCATTTAGTCGATGCACTGAACTTGACTCTGTGGTTATCCCAGAGGGAGTACGTTCCATAGGTTCACGTGCGTTTGACGGATGCAGCAGTTTGGAGTATATCGAGATACCAGGGAGCGTAAATTCCGTAGGAAATCTTGCTTTTGGTAATTCTGATGAGGATGTTCAGACAAAGTTAAGACGTGTGACATGCGTCCGCAACAGCTACGTAGATAATAGGGATTTATTTTTCAATTGGAGTCAGTATGGAATTGAGTATCCAGAATTTTCTTATAAAATTTCAAGTACCTCTGCCTCAGGTTCAATATTCGGTGAGTATACATACATGTCATATGTTGCGGTAGGAATACTCTTAATCGTTATAATTGCGGGAATAGTAATAATATTTAAAAATAGGGATAATGGACAGTCAGAAAAATAGGGTTCGTATGGGAGAGTGCTTTGGTTTGAATTTAACTGTTGAATTTATTAGTTTATTATGTTCGTTGTTTGCGTTCATATACGGAGCACATGTTAGTTTTAAAAATAGAGGGGCTTTATTCCTCCAGATTATAACATGTGCTTTTGGCTGCTTTTCATTGGGAAACCTATATGATTTATGCTATTTTGTTTGTATGGAAAGGGCAGATTATAGTTTTAATATAGGCAGCTTGGGCTATCTTGGAGGGATGTTTTTTTTATTTTCATCTTACTATGGCGCGATGGATAGAATCGGTGACAACAAAAGCAAAAGTTTGGTAAAATATAAGGTTTATTCTCTTTTATTATCAAGTATGAATCTCATATTGTGTACAATCATGATGTACGGTGCAAATTTTAATATATTTCTATTTGTTTCATCGGTACTCTCATCAGCAGTTTTATATTTTGCTTTTAAACATCTGTTTTTACCGGATATAGAAAATGGTATACTAAAAGTAATGAAGCAGTATAATCTTTTAATAATATCCCTGTGCGTAATAAAAAATTTATATGATATATCTTGCCTATATTCAAGTGCACTTTCTCCGTATTTAAAACTTTTGCTTTGTACAATAACGATATTTATAATGCCACAAGCAGTCAAAGGGGTGAAAAAATGGTCTACATAATTTTTATATCTGTAGCGGTGCCCCTTTTTATGCTTTTATTTTTGATGGACGGTCAGCCACGAAATATAGTGGGTTTTGTTATTTTAGGAATTGCATGTGCAGTTTCTTCTTATGAAATAAACAGCTTAATAAAACATACATACAATATCACTGATTTTAATTTCAAAGTATTTATCTCCCCTGTAACTGAAGAACTAATAAAATTCATACCGCCATTATTCTTTGGATTATTAGCATCTGATAAAAGAAAAAATATAATAGGAGTTTCAATGGCCGTGGGAATAGGATTTGCAGTTATGGAAAATATCTACCTTCTGGTGATTAACTGCTCGTATGTAAACATTTTTTGGGCACTTATGCGTGGATTTTCCACGAGCCTCATGCATGGCATTACCACAACCGTCGTGGGACTTGGAATGACATTTATTCACAAAAAAAAGCTATTCTATACCGGTATATTTGGACTCGCAAGTGCCTCTATTACCTATCACGGTATATATAACCTCCTCGTGGAATCGAAATATGAATACATAGGGATTTTTATCCCCATTTTAACTTATTTAGTTATTCTACTTTCTGCGAGAAAAATCACAGACTAGATTTTTGAGTTTAGTTAGATTAAAATTCTAAAAACATTTTTATTATCGCTAGATAAATATGCTAAATGTTTTAATATAAATATTTGAATATATAAATACGACAATTATATTGACATTTTTGGTATTAAAATATATAATATATCAATATATTGTCTCATTTTTTAATAAATATCTTTTCAAAAGGAGTGACTGATTTATGGCCTCAGTCCTAAGCGTAGAAGATTCATCATCTAAAAAACACAGAACCAGTGTACTGTATGATTTTAGTATAGTTAAAAAAGCAAAGTTCTATGAATTTACGTCATCCAGTACGGGAGTAGGAGATAAGAAAACATACGTATTTAATAAGCACATATACACAATTCAGATAAACCCACGTGAGATCTCAGCAAGTATGGGCGTGCCAAGACTTAGGGATGACCCTGCTTTAGCTGATAATACACAAAGGCATAGATCAGCTGACTATCCAAATCGAGAAAATAGTCTGAATATTGAACTGCGATATGATATATTTGACGAATATATGGTAAGAACAGGTGACGGCCTTTTACAGGGGGCATTTAGTGATTTTGATTTGACGTCAAAAGACGCAACCAGCCTCAGAGCTCTCATGGACGGATATAACGATCCTAACCTGGCGTATTTATTTAAATGGGGGCCAATTGAGTATTTTGGACATATTGAAAGTCTGGATTTTAGCTATACTGCATTTTCACGTTGGGGGCATCCGCTAAAAGGTTTAGGGAATCTTCGGCTTAGCCAAGAAGGAGAAACTATTGATTCAAGCGGGAAAACGATTGATTGGGTAGATGATAAAGGTACCGGCCAAACCCTCATCGCTAAGGAGGCAATAGAAAGTCTTGAAAAGGTTGAGGACCTTACGCTGAGGGCGGCGATAGGAACAACTCAGGCTTTACGCTGAAGATAATGTGCAATAAGAAAGGAGAGTGTTATCGCTATGGCTGGAGCAAACGAAGATAAAGCAATAACAGCAATAAAAGATATCGAGCAGAATGAGCTGCCAGCACTGGAGGGTAATCTTAAGAAATTGGGAACTGTTACTACCTACTGGGCAAATTTAGATACGAGTAGTAGGTGCTCCGATTTAAACGAGAAATTTGAAAGATATCAAAAAAACAATCGAACCGATCTACCCAAGGCAGAAGATTTTAGAGCAAGTTCATGGTCAAATAATGATGAAGCTCTTAAAAATGCGATGAAGTGTTCCCATGAAATAATAGGATATGTGAATGGCATAAAAGATGAGTCACCCGACGGCGGACGAAATATAGTCAAAGAATATGAAAAGATGTATAGTAAGTGGAAAGGTGTAGACCCTGTAAATAAAATACTGGCTGCGTTTGGCTGCGAAGACTTTTCCGATAATAAGTTAGATAAGCTTGAACGAAAGAAATCCTCAAAAAGTTATAGGTCATACGGTGACGATGACTTGAAGGCTCTGCGAAAAGTTAGAAAAACCGCTTTGACATATGGTATTGACGAAATTTTAAGAAAGTCCATCAGCAACGTTGACAAACAACTAGAAAAACTCTACAAAAAAAACTATGAAAAAAAGGACGAGGAGATAACAGACATAACAAATAACTTTCTTAATGAGATTGGGGAACATAAAAGCGGTAATGTCAGCGGAGACAATACACGCTCTAAGGTCGATGACCATGATGACCGCAATAGAGAGAACGCATATTCCGATACCTATGATTACGATGGCAGCGAAGGCGCATATTCCGATGCCTATGATTACGATGGCAGCGACAGGGAAGATGCATATTCCGAGACTGGCGAGTCTGAGAGTGATTCTACAAATGAAGAAAACGCTTCTCGAACCAATACAGCAGCTGCCATGACCGCCCCTACGCAGACCCCTTCCAACGGCAATGCAGACAATAAATCCGGCCAGACCAATGCTGAAAAGGAAATTGAAAACGAGGGAAAAGGGTTAGACTCTCTTTCAAGGGATGACTTTCGTCTAAGATTGTCTGAATCTCTCAACCGTGTATGTAAACAAAGGGTAGATAAGCACAGAGAGGACACGAGGGCGTTTGCAAACTTAAAAGAAAGGTTTGAGAAGTCAATTCATGATTTAGGCCTGGTTGGGACTTTCGAATCTGCTTTTGTGCATGATGCTCCGCCTCTTACTTCAGAATCTGAACCTGGAAATGGTTGGTATAATCTTTTTTCAAAAAATGTGTCCTCCGGTGAAATACACAATTTAAAACTTCTTAAGGAAACTAAAAACACAGACGACGTAGGCAGTGATTCTGATGAGCCCCCCTTGGATGAATCCGCTTTAGCCATATATGAACCCGAAAATTTACCGATACTTTTTAAAAAGCACACACCTTACGTTGTATATAATTTCTCGACAAGAATACTATGGGATCTCGTCGGTGCATGCAGTCAATATTTAACTTCAGTTACTAGCATAGCACAGGCAAAATCCGGCAATGATGCTGAAGAAAATTATGTATCAGATAACGGTGATAAAATCAAAATTAACGCAGAAACTCAAGAACCGGCAAAGAAGAAAACGAGGCTCATGGAGTATATAGCTAAGAAAAAGGCAGAAAGACTCCAAAAAAAAGAAGAACAGTTCAAAAGGCCAATAGATAATACCTTGACATTGGCAACCGTCAGATATTGCCGAATCTTGTTGTATTTATCTAAAAATGCCTTACAGCAAGCCTTCCCTACTACCACCGGTCCAGGCGGATCTGTCAATCAGAATTTTGACAAAAGCAAGCAGGCTGGCGGCGAACCCACAGAGAATTTTGACAAAAACCGGCAAGTCGGCGGCAGCGTCACGGAGAATTTTAATGATGATCAGAACAACGCAGGAAATGAGGTCTCTGAGGAATTCCTCTATGATATAGATGATATGAAAGATCCGTGGAGCATGATGCGAGCTACACTGCTGACCACCTCATGTTTAATAATTAAAAATACGGGAGATCTGATCCACTTGGCAATTGATAACCCAAGACTTTCTAATATGGTTCATGATATACTGTTTAAAGACATAATTAGTGGAAACAACCTCCTGTCCTCAGAGCTTTCCGCTGCTAGCAATAGTAAAGAGAAAACTCCAGAAAATAAAGATAATTACCCTGGGAAAGCAGAAAGTACGTTCGGTAATTCCGAGACCTCTATGGAAAAAGAAACTAAAATCCCTAAAGACAAAGATAATATGGATAGAATTCTAGATAGATTATATGAAAATTTGAATTTGCGCCTAGAGGAAATAAAAAATTTTATTGGTGGCATGTCGGATGGAGATAATGATAAACAAGAATTGTTCAATGACTTGAAACAAATAAGTATGGCTGTAAGAAATCGCTCTGACTTTTTTGACCCAAGCAAAGGTTGGATGAAAAGACTTTTCCGTATGATGGAGAAAACCGGTGTCGAGAGCGCTGTAGAAATGTTTTTAGGAAAACAATATCTAGAAGGCAATGAAAAAGTCCCTTATATACCAAGGTTCCCACAAAAAGCTGTGCAAAATGCTGTATAACCGTCTCAATCACACATGACTTAATGGTAGTGTGTGATTTCCTTTATCTCTGATATGTAAAAATCTCCATTGTCAGTTCTTTTTTTTAGAAAATACTCCATATGTTTTGGAGATTTATAATTTTTTGAATACCTATCGTTTAGTTCTGTATTTTCCTCTATATTTATGTAATCAACTTTAAGAATTATCAAGTCTTCGTATTGCGTTAAGCCTACCGTACGAGGTATAAAACACTGATCATAACTCACTGCATCTACGTAAAAAAGATTTTCTTCGGGACTGTATTCATAAAATTTATTATTTGCAGTTATACTTTTCGGTGAAATATTATACTTATCTCCGAACAAAACACTGCAAGCTGCTTTTACCTCTTCTGCTAACAATATAACTCTGCCCCTACTATCATAATTACAGCTATCCTTTGTCTTCTCCGAAGCTGCTTTCCAGATGGATGAGTCTAACAGCAACTCATTGCTTGGAGGATTATTCTCACTAAACACGTCAGGATCCTGCATTACAACTGGCCAAATAAATTTATCATATTGTACAAATTTGGAGCCGTTATGCATCACCCCTAAAACACTGGGGAAAAACGTAACTATTATTATGGAGGTAATCAAAACAACAGAAGCAAGGATAATTCTAAATATAAATTTGCCTTTAATATTTTTATTTGTGCCCGAATGACCCGTTGTATTTGTAAAAAACGGCGAGTGCATACCGGTTGATGAGTTGAAATTTTGTATATTTTTTTCAGGATAGATAAAATTATCACCACTTTTATTTTCCATAAATTTACTCAGCCAAAATAAGACTTATACAATATAAATTTAATCCTTATTTTAGATGATACTACACTCCTTCTGTAAATAATATTTTACTCTATAATATCATAGGATTAGTAATAATTTTTGTCAAAATATAAAATAAAATTTTACTTAATTTTTGTAGTATTTTCATTTAATTTTATTAATTATTATTTCTTGAGATTTTCGAAAACTACTCCCAGTAAAAATAAAAAATGACAGCTACCTCCCCAGATAGCTGTCAACCTAACTTCTTCCCCTAAACTTTCCTTCTATTTCTATCTATCCATACTTCCTAGCTTAACAGAGATCGCACCTCAAAAGACAAAGTCAACAATCTTTGCTACGTATGCCTAACCTCAATACTACTATCCTCTGGACTTTACATTATCCCCAGAACATACATTCACCCAAGTGTTATAAACTGACTTTTGATTTACCAACGCAGCTATATAGTCCTTGTAAGCCCTCTCTTTCGCATCATAGGCCTTTTTCTCTTCCTCACGACATTTTACCCACTCTACATAATCGTTTTCTTTCTCTATGCGAGCTGCTCTCTCTTTCTCTGATGCAAGTGCCCAGTCCTCATATGCCTTTCCATCAGGCTTGCAATCTACATCATAGTCACCACGAGCTTTATCTCTATCGGAAACCCTCTCTGACCATGCTGCTGTGGACTTCTGATACCTCTCATATGCCGCAGCTGTTTTTGCATGGACTCTTCTATACTCAACTTCTTTTTTCTGATATGATTCATATTGAGACTGAGTATTAGCTTCAGCATCAACATATGCTTTATGCGCTTCAACTTTCTCTATTGAATCCGGATCCTTAGCCTCAGTAACCACTTTCTCTTCTTCCCCGCTTCCACCAAACCACCAAGCACCTACGCCTACATTGGCCAGTGCCAAAGCTGCTAAAGCTGCACCTGCTGAACCAACAACTTTTCTGAAATTTTTGCTATTCTGTAAATCCATGAGAATTCTCCTTTTTATAAATTATTTGATTTTTACTTTTTTGCATCCTTAGACTTCACTTTCTCGAAATCTCCCAGCTGATTCTTATACTTTTTCTGCAAATCCAATCTCTGCTCTTCCAACCTGTCAATCTCCTCGGGTAATTCCCTAAGTCTCTGATAAATTGCACCTAGCTTAACCCTCAAAACTCCCAGCCTACGGTTGATCTTACCCCACTCTTCGCTAAAGTCGTTATAAAGAGAACTATGCGCCCCAAACTCAACACACTTAGAGTAAAGCTCAGTAGCCTTAGAAGACAGTTCCATTTCTTCATCATGCAATTTTTCCTGCTCACGTCTAAGCGCTATAAACTCATTCCTCTTCTTCTGGATAGCAATACAAATATCCAAATATTGAGCAAACGCACCATCTCTATCCAGCTCAGCCTCTCTGTCGTCACTCCATTTGCGGCGCCTTTCCTTTTCCTCCGCACGCTTTTCCTCAGGTGCCTTCACAGCCTTATCAGACGCCTTCCTAGAGCTGACCGCATGCGACAACCACATAATAAGGCCAATCGCCGCAGCCACTCCGACACCTCCAACCACACATCCAACGGGATGATCCTGAACAAAAGACATCAACTCTCACCTCCAAAACTCCTAGTCGACAAACTCCCTACGATTTATATTATAGCAGGATTAAATGGAATTTGCAAGCTCACTTTTGTAAATTCAGATGTTTATACTATAAAACTTAAGAATTACATTATTTTAAGTGCAAAATATCTATAAAATAATAAATCTCCCAAAAATATGCCAGCAAAAACTATTAAAGATGTTATATTTAATAAATATAGAGAAAATATGCCTTGAAAAAATAAGACCGCTATCAAAAAGGCCATTATTACCGAACCTATTAAAAGCTTTCTGTTTCTGCTCAAAGGCAAAGATATCTTGTACAGTAGAACAATCTCAGAGATACCCGTTAAAAATACGCACATCGTAGAATACTGACCCTCGGGTATCTTGAGAAAAATATATGCAAGTGCCGACAAAATTATATTAACAGTTATAATTAACGCAAATGGCACCGCATTTCTTAAAATCGTCCCCACAATGTTCTTTTTTACATCTGAATTGTTAGGTTCAAGTGCCAGTATAAAAGATGGAATTCCTATTGTCAAGGAACTTATGAACGTCATTTGTATAGGGATAAAGGGATATGGCACATTAATAAACAAAAACAGTACGGCTAATATGCAAGAATATATCGTCTTTACTAAAAACAGCGATGATGCCCTTTGAATATTGTTTATAACCCTTCTCCCCTCTTCGACAATCCTTGGCAAAGACGAAAATTCGGAATCTAAAAGAATAATTTGCGAAACAGCACGTGCGGCATCACTCCCGTTAGCGGCCATAGCTATGCTGCAATCCGCCTCCTTTAAAGCCAATACATCATTGACCCCATCCCCGCTCATTGCAACAACATGTTTCTGCTCTTTTAATGCCTTTACCAAGTCCCTTTTCTGCTGCGGCGTAACTCTGCCAAATATTTTATATTTTTGAGCCGCCTCTTTTAATTTCCCTGGGTCTTTAATAGCTGACATGTCAACAAATAGCTCTGTGTCTTGCAGCCCTGCTTCCTTGGCAATGCCCGAAACGGTCATCGGGTCATCACCTGAAATTACCTTTATATTTACGCCTTGTTTGGCAAAAAGCCCCAATACTTCTTGAGCATTTTCCCTTATCTTATCTTTTAGAAGAATTACTGCAGCTAAATTTAAGTCATCCGGAAGTCCACCTCCGCAAAAAGGCTTATCGGAGTGTGCAAGAACTAATACTCTGTACTCCTTGGCGTAATTGCTAAGTATTTTTTGAACTTCTTCAGGAATATTGTCAAATATAAAGCCTGCTGCACCGATTACATAGCACCCTTTATCTTCAAAAAACGCCCCCGACCATTTTCTGGATGAGGAAAACGGAATAGTTTCTTTCGCACAATATGTATCGCTGTTTTTATTGAACTCTCTTTTTAGTGCCAAAAATGTCTCATTTGAGTCTTTCAGCGAACCCGTTATCATATTAAGAGCATAATATATCTGACTTTTCTCTAAATTTTTTTGCGGGATAACGTCTACTACACTTAAAGTCCCCTGCGTAATGGTGCCGGTTTTATCCAGACAAAAAGTATCAACTCTGGCAAGTGTTTCCACACAGTATATATCCTGCATTAAGATGTTATGTTTAGAAAGCCGTATAACACTCAGGGCAAACGCCGTACTCGTAAGTAAAACCAATCCCTCCGGAATCATCCCGATAAGCGCGGATGAAGTAACTATTATCGCTGGACTAATCTCATAAGAAAAAGTTCTGTATTGATTTATAAAAAGCATGATCCCTATAGGTATAATTGCAAAAGAGATACCCTTGATAAGCCTTTTGAGAAAATCCATAATCTCTGAGCATGCTTTTTTACTATATTGCACGCCATTTAAAATTTTCGATGAATAATTATCTTTTCCTACCCTCTCTGCTCGTGCATAGCACTGCCCACTAGGCACAAAGCTCCCCGATAAAAGCATGTCCCCCGTTTTCTTACATATTAGATCAGATTCTCCCGTAAGCAAAGACTCATTTACCTCACACTCCCCCTCAAGCACAGAACAGTCAGTCACTATCTGATCCCCCATGGAGTATTTTATTATATCATCCAAAACTACCTCTTCCGGTCTGATTTTTATTTCCTTCCCATCACGTATAACCTTTACTGAATCAGATGTAATTAACTCTAATTTATCTATACTTTTCTTAGCTCGAACCTCTTGAATTATACCTATCACACAGTTGCATATTACTACTCCCATAAACATAAGATTTTTGTAAGAACCCGTGTATAACAAAGCTATGGCTAAAATCAAATTTATCAAATTAAACAGAGTAAATACATTACTTTTTATTATGTCGTTCAAAGAACGTGGCTCAACAGAGGTATTTATATTGGAAAGTCCCTGATTTTTTCTTATATGTACCAGGTCGGACGTAAGCCCGGTGGATATATTTTGTTTAAACCTTTTAACTGTATTATATATATTCTCCATGTTCCCTCCGTAAAAATCATAATACTTATGATTTTAAATCATTATAACATGCAAAGTCAAATTTCTTAGTAATTGATCATTAATATTTGTGCAGGTGATAGACTTGACATGCAGAATCGTCGATTTGAGACACAAGGAAGTCATAAATGTAAAAGACGGATGCAGAATCGGATGCGTAAATGATGTGGAGGTTGATATGAAATGTGCAAAAATCGTCTCTATAATTATTTACGGGAGACTAAAATTTTTTGGGATACTCGGAAGAGAAGAAGATATTATCATAAGATGGGAACACATAGAAGTGGTCGGCGAAGATACAATCCTCGTAAAATATAACCCTATGTGCAGAAAAAAAAGGAAATTTAATTTACTAAATATATTTTTTAAACGCTGAAAAACACAAGGAGAGAATTTTTAGTGAAAAAACTTTCTAAGAAAGCACTATTTTATGTAATGGCAGTTTTTGGAATCACGGTCTTTTCGGGGCTTATTTTTGCCGCATATGGAAAAATAGCAGACCACATCAATCAATCGCAAAAGGAAAAACAGTATACAGTTATCCTCGACGCAGGCCACGGCGGAGAAGATGGCGGTGCTGTGGGGGTTGACGGCATATATGAAAAAAATATAAATCTTTCCGTAGCTCTGAGAATCCGAGACCTCTTAGAAACATCCGGATATAAAGTCGTGCTGACAAGGGATAAAGATACGGCAATCTACGATGATGATGCCGGAACCCTACGTCAAAAAAAGAGATCAGACCTGCGAAATAGGCTCGAACTTATAAAAACAAATACAAATGACAGTACAATATTTATAAGCGTACACCAAAATAAATTTACAGACCCTAATTATTCAGGTTCACAAATATTTTATTCCAAAAATAATCCTCTCAGCCAAGAATTAGCAAACTATATAAGGGAATCTATAGGCGGACTCCTCCAGCCCGAAAATAAAAGAGAAATAAAGCCTGCCGATAAAACAATTTTTCTCCTGCATAACGCAGCAGTCCCTGCTGTGATAGTCGAATGCGGATTTTTATCCAACCCTCAGGAGGCTCACAAACTTACTGACAAAAATTATCAAGATCAAATGGCATTTTCCATTTTTTGCGGTGCAATAAACTATTTTACAAATTTATAAAAAGAGTTATAATTATAATAAAACGTGTAACTGGGGATACATATGAGTAAAAAAGAAAAAGTAGTATTTGTGTGCTGCGAGTGCGGGTATGAATCTGCCAAATGGAATGGTATATGTCCATCCTGCGGTCAGGGAAACACCATGACAGAGGAAGTAAAAATCATATCAAAAAAGTCTGCATCTGGAAATAAGTCCATCTCCAGACCATCTGATAAACCAACGTCCATGAAAAACATAGACATAACCGGTGAGGTGAGATATTCTACGGGCTTAAAGGAGTTAGACAGGGTCTTTGGAGGGGGAATCGTAAAGGGCTCTTTTGTTTTGCTGGGCGGTGCACCCGGAATCGGCAAATCAACGCTCTTACTTCAAATATGCAACTACATGGATAGAAAACTTAAAATTCTTTACATTTCCGGAGAAGAATCAAAAAAACAAATAAAACTCAGAGCATCACGCCTTGGCATAGATAATCCAGAACTGCTCGTTATGACCGAAAACGATATGGAGAACGTAATTAATGAGATAATGTCATGCTCTGCGGATATTGTTATAGTCGACTCAATCCAAACTATGAACAGTGCTGAGTCAACGTCCTTACCAGGTAGTGTCGCCCAGGTAAAAGAGTGTGCGAACATATTACTCAAACTTTCCAAATCCTTGGAAATACCTATCCTAACCGTAGGGCACGTTAATAAAGATGGCGCAATCGCAGGTCCTAAGGTTTTGGAACATATAGTAGATGCAGTTTTGTATTTTGAAGGAGAGAAAAACACTCAGTACAGAATCATAAGGGCTGCTAAAAATCGTTATGGCTCTACCAACGAAATAGGGGTCTTTCAAATGGTCGGAAACGGGCTTGAAGAGGTAATTAATCCGTCACTGATGCTCCTGTCCGGAAGACCCCAGGGTGTCTCCGGGACATGCGTTACCTGCGTCATGGAAGGCTCAAGACCTATACTTACCGAAGTTCAAGGACTTGTAACCGTTACCGGGTTTGGCAATCCACGAAGAATGTCTGCGGGTTTTGATTACAACAGAATGACCCTTATTTTGGCAGTTTTAGAAAAAAGAGCGGGATATTTCTTCTCTAATTCCGATGTATACGTAAATATCGTAGGTGGAGTTAAGCTGGACGAACCTTCATCAGATTTAGCTGTCGCTGTTTCACTCATATCGAGCCTTAAAGATGTCCCTGTGGATGATTACGCTGTCGTGTTTGGCGAAATCGGTCTCACTGGGGAAATCAGAACCGCTCAAAATGTCTCTTTGAGAATTACGGAAGCTGCCAGACTTGGATTTAAACACTGCATTATTCCTCATTGTAACCTAAAAGCACTTGGAGATTTATCCAAATATAATATAAAAATTACGGGAGTTAAAACGATAAGAGAGGCATTTGACTCAGCAAGCATTAAATAACAGCGACCTAATGAACAAAAATTTGCTTATTCTTATTTTAAAATAGTATAATATGATGCGCATTTTGCTAAATTTATCTAAAAATTTCTTTAGATTTAAATTTTAAATATAGTTTTTTAATAAAGTTTATAAATTAACTAGTTTAAAGTTTAAATTAATGCTGAGATATGCTAAAATGATTTCATGCTGGGAATCTGGCACAAAATTTTATGTAGGGGAGATTTTTTATATGCAGCATGAAAATGAGCATAGACGAGCATCATTCACTTCTTGGATTGGGTTTATTGTAGCAGCCGCAGGTTCAGCCATAGGACTTGGAAGTCTGTGGAAATTTCCGTACATTACAGCTTCAAATGGCGGGGGAGTATTTTTATTATTCTTTATTATATTCTCTGCAATCCTCGGCGTGCCTATAATACTATGCGAAACAGCCATAGGAAGAAAAACTCAGCTCAGTGCCGTCGGTGCATATAAAAAATTAAATAAGAACTGGGCGTTCATAGGAGCTATGAGCGTAGTATGTTCGTTTGTATTGGTCTCCTATTACAGCGTCATCGGAGGATGGGTCTTAAAGTATATTTTTGCTTACGTTATGGGCGGAAATTTTGGGGAGGATAAATCTGCCTATTTTAATAAATTTGTATCTTCACCTGTTGAACCAATTTTATGGCACATGCTTTTTATGTCTATATGTGCTTACATAATTCTAAGAGGGGTAGTAAAGGGAATTGAACAAGTAAGTAAAATAATGCTGCCGGGACTTTTTATACTTATTCTGATCATTGCAGTTTATTCTATGACTTTAAAAGGAGCATGGCAAGGGCTTAAGTTTCTGTTTGTTCCGGATTTTTCCTCAGTAAATTCCTTAAAAAATCTGTCACGAGTAGTTAATGCCGCTCTTGGACAAGTATTCTTTAGTTTGAGCTTAGGACTGGGAATAACAATAACTTACGGAAGCTACCTCAAAGCAGAGACCGACCTTATAAAAAATACTCTTTTTGTTACGGTGCTTGATACGTTAGTTGCTATATTGTGCGGTGTAGCCGTGTTTCCTGCCGCATACTCATTTGGTTCCCAGACGCAGGCCGGGGCGGGGCTCATTTTTGAAACACTGCCTTCACTGTTTGGTTCAATGAAGTTTAGTATCTTATTTGGACTTATGTTCTTTGTACTTGTATTTTTCGCCGCCGCAACTTCCGCAATAGCATTACTTGAGGTTGTATGTGCTTATTTTATAGACACCCTAAAATGGGAAAGAAAAAAATCGGTTATCATTGTGTCTCTATGTGCCACACTTTTAGGTGCCCTTGCATCCCTATCTTTAGGAGATTTATCGGGATTTAAAATATTCGGGCTTAATATCTTTGACTTACTTTGTTATTTTACAGACAAAATTCTCATGCCAATGGCTGCGTTCTTTATGTGTATTTTCGTAAACAAGGTTTGGGGCATGAATAATGTATCTGAGGAGATTCTTATTGGTACAAAATCATTTAAAGCAAGACCTGCTTTCGAGTTTATTATTAGATATGTAGACCCCTGCCTCATACTTATAATATTTTTAATGGGGATTTTTAGCTAATAACAAAGGTTTATATATTGTATATTAGGTCAGATTTTACACACCGGCGGTGTAGATCTGGCCTTTTACTTTTGGATAAAGTTTAGGGGCATGCGTAATGGCAAATTCTAGGACACTGCATTGTTGTCATCGTTGTCTTAATTATCATAGATGTTCCCTATCCTCGCCTCCTAGCGTGTTGTCGCATAAATTCTATTTTTTCCCGCACAACTTTGAAAACCTTAATAAAAATATTTTGTTGCAAATTATTTATTCTTCTGATACAATAGACATTATCCGGGTGTGGCGCAGTTTGGTAGCGCGCCTGAATGGGGTTCAGGAGGCCGCTGGTTCAAGTCCAGTCACTCGGACCATATAGTTCTAATTTGAGTCCGATAGTGGTTTTCTTTTACGAAGGATTGTTTATGGCACAAACAATATTAGGGAGGTAGAGGTTTCCTGTCTCCTTATTTTTTTCGGCACGTGTATAGCAGATCAAGGTAAAAATAAATTGACAATGGGTTAAATTTATGTTACAATATAAAGAGTAGGGATGAATAAGTCCGGAGTATTTCAGAGCATTTTGTGATTATAGGAGGATTTCTATGAAAAAAAGAATATTGGAAAGTTTAGTTGCTGGGGTATTGTCGTTTGGATCGTTTTTGCCTTGTGCTGTGATTTCTGCCGGGGCACTGGATAATAATTGTAGTCAGAGCGGTGCATGCAAGAATTCCTCCGTAAAACAGGGTGAGGGTTGGTCTTTTAATTCTGAGAGTGGAGAATTGGTTATTAGCAATGATAAGGCTATGGATTATTACTATGGCGGCAAGGGAACAAGGTCACCTTGGTTTGCTTTTAGACAAAAAATTAAAAAGGTTATCATAAACCCCGGAGTTACTAAAATAGGGGCATATGCTTTTTATAGCTGCAGAAGATTGGAGAGTATATCTATCCCCGATAGTGTAACTGAGATTGGTGGTGCTTCATTTAAGGGTTGCGAAAATTTGAAGAGTGTTAATATCCCTAACAAGGTGATCCGCATAGAAGAGTATGCGTTTGCTTGGTGTGCCAATTTGGAAAGTGTAAACATACCTAGCAGTGTTACTGATATAGGAGAGGGTGCGTTTTCCTCCTGCGCCAATTTGGAAAGTATAAATATCCCTGGCAGTGTCACTGACATAGGGGAGTATGCGTTTTCCTACTGCACAAAATTAAGATGCGTAACTATCGCTAATGGAGTTGTCTCCATAAGGCGTGGTGCGTTTACTTGTGAGAGTTTGGAAAGTATATCTATACCTGATAGTGTGAGCAGAATTGAGGAGTTTGCATTTTCTCATTGCAAAAATCTGAAAAGTATAAATATCCCTGGCAGTGTCACTGACATAGGGGAGTATGCGTTTTCCGACTGCGAAAATTTAAGAAGCGTAACTATCGCCAATGGGGTAGTCCGCATAGGAGGGTATGCGTTTGCTTGGTGTGACAATTTACGAAGTGTAAACATCCCAGACAGCATAGTGGAAATAGGGGGATGTGCGTTTTTGGATTGCGACAAGCTCCCGCAGGATATCGAGGACAAGATTGAAGATTTAACTGTATATGATTAATAATAGTCATGCTTTTTGATCCTACTTAAAACGTACTAGAGTGAATTTTGCCACCTTCGGGTGGTATTTTTTGTGGTGTGTATATAAATAAAAACAGGCTCGCCAAGTAAAATTAGCTAGCGTCTATAATTACAAATCTAGATCAAAAATATTGTTGAAAATACTTGCTCTGTAATGTACAATTTAATACTGGTAGTAGGAGTTTAGCCTTAAGAGATCGGTTAATCTGTCCCCAGATCAGGGGTAGATAGTATGTTTGATTTATTAATATTATTCGGGTTTATCCTGAGTTATTTATTGATAATTTATCTAATTTTAGATTCAACCTATAAAAAAATCATTGAAAATCATAAAGATAAAGATTTTTATGTTTCTGAACTTTTGAAAATGAATG
>CASPLG010000002.1 GCA_949422855.1 uncultured Eubacteriales bacterium
CCTATAAAAACATCATACTTCTCTACCAACACCCTACGATACGTTTATTATAGTACATAATATTTATACTATTGTCAAGTATTTTATGAGATAAAGCCATATTAAGCGAAATTTTTATAAATTAGTCCGCATACAATTATCATTTTCATCTAAAACCTTAAATATTCTGAAAACTAACCCCTTTAAGTTTGACTTTTTTTCCCCTAAATAGTAAAATGATTTTGGATCTTATCTTATTCCATGATATTTTCGCAAGTAATATATGATTTTTGTGTATTTAAGGAAATTTATATAATTAGAGAAATTTTTAGCATATTGTTACCGTTACAGATAAAAATAATATCGAGGTGATAATGTTGTCATATAATGATACTAACAAAGAGAAAAAATCCGTCTCCAACTCCAACGGCAACCCCGAAGAAGGCAATATTAGTAGTAACGCTGCTGTGCTGAATGATATAGTTAAGCGAAAAATACTCAGATTAGCAGAAAAAATTAAAAACTCTCAGAATAAAAACAGTTAATTAGAACATAAGAGTCTTTGTTCCCCCGGGCAAAACCGAGGGTTTATTTTTTACCTAAAGTTTAACAAATTTCCACCACAGCAGCCGGGGTTTTGCTTATCAAAAAAGCCGCCGCTCAGAAATCTGACGGCTTCTTTTTTACAAAACTATATATTGTTGTTGAGCTGCTTCATCAGTGCTGCATACCTCTTTCTTATAATAGCCTCTGTTTGTTTATCTAAGCTCTTCGGCGTGCGTCCGCTGCCCCACCATTCTTCCTTGCTGCACCCGGCAAACTTTCTATCTTTATAATCTGTCCACGACTTATAAAAAGATCTTGCCTCACCCAAAAGTCTTTCCAATCCATCCACTATCTCCTGTATCATAGACTGACCTTCCAGCAAATTCTCAGATAACTCCGATAACTGCTGCGGTATTTCTTTTTGCATTTTATCAACATCGGTTATGCCTTTAATTTTCTTCTTAATCCCTTTTAGAATATCCTCTATCATATAATCCAGCCCCATGCCCTCAGTAAAGTGTGTCTCACTAAAACGTTTAACCCCTTTGCCTAAATCATCGTACATACTTTTTAAACTATCTAATTCACTTGACATAAAATCATCCTCCTTCAAATAAGATTTTTATTTTAGTAATTATATATAATTACCGAGAATATTATATAATAATATATGGATAATGTCAAGTATTTTTGGCAATAAGTTTTAATTAGCTTATGTAAGAGGGGACCATCAGGTTTTGCAGTTAGCATAGGAAAATAGTAAAAATACCTCGGGATTATTTCCGAGGTATCTATTCTTTACTCTTTTAAATAGTACTATTTGCAGGATTTCGAATTGGAGTTATTTGAAGAATTGTTGGTTTTGTTTTGGTTCTTGTTCTGCTCATTCTTGTTTTGCTGATTCTTGCTGTTATTTGAGTTCTTATCGTTGAATTGTTCTTTCATCTTTGTCACCTCCATGCTTATATTATTAGCGCAGAGTAAATTTTTATTCAAAAGAGACTATTTTTAATATTGGGGATTTATGTTAAAATATAAAATATATTTATTCGGAGGGAAGCTTTAAAATATGATAGGTATTATCTGTGCTATGGAAGAAGAAATCCGGGGTATAGAAAACGATATGCACATCAAAAGCGAAAGTACAATTTCGTCTGTACGGTTCAGGTACGGAAATTACCAAGGAAAGGAATGTGTAGTGGCACTCAGCGGGGTAGGAAAAGTATTTGCTGCAATTTGCAGCCAAATCATGATAATGAACTATAAGCCCGAATGCATAATAAACATAGGAACTGCAGGAGGTATTGGAAGTAACATAAATATGCTTGACTTAGTAATAGCAAAAAACGTTATCCAACACGACTATGATATTTCTGCCTTTTCAGACAAGAAGAGAGGTCAAATCAGTGGGCTCGATATCTGCGAAATACCGTGCAGCGAACGTCTAATAAAAATTTTCGGACAGGCCGCAGAAAAACTCAGCTTGAATTTTCATTTAGGCAATGTCCTCACAGGAGATCAGTTTATAAATGATACCGCTAAAATAGAAAATCTTCGCGAAGAATTCGACGCTTTGGCATGCGAAATGGAAAGCGGCGCAATAGGACAAGTTTGCTTTGTTAACAAAGTGGAGTTTGCCGCACTGAAGACAATATCAGATGGGGCAAACAAAACATCCGTGAACGACTTTAGCAATTTTATTGTCAGATATCCACAGATTATAAACAACTTAATCAAAGAGATAATTGTAAAAATCTAGCATTTGTTCGAAAAATATAATTTATATTACTTATTTCTAGAATTTATATATAAGTTTTCAACGATTTCAACAAAACTTTCAACATTTTTTCATCTAAATGTTTGATTTTGAATACTTTAGTTGAATTTGCTGCAATATAAATATAAATGTGACATTTTTTAGAATATTTTTGGAAAATAGATTGCTTTATTTTTATTTTAGTGATTTTCACTATAGGAATTAAGGCAGTAATTAAAGATAATTTCGAGTATAAACCTACATATATAAGATTTTCATACAATGTTATACCGTACCTTTTGAATGCGTATAATCTTATAAATACTACCCAAATCATCAATATAGACACTATACTTATTATAGCAAATCGGTAATTTCTCAAAAATAAAGATGCTACAACCACCGATATATACACAATGGCAGGAAAGTACAAATGGTTTATGACAGATCTTTTTTGAGGAATTATTTTAAATATCTGATTTTGTGGTTTTTTAGATACCGGGTTATCAAATGTACTTCCCCCCAAAGAACTAATTAAAGCTGTAATTATACCATCTTGTTTAGAATAGTTTGTTATAGTATGAAGATGTACCAGTCTAGTTTTCGAGATTATATTTATAAGAGATTCTTTGTAGGAAACAGCACATATTTGGGACAGTGATATTATATGTGACATCCTAAATAATCCTCCATGCTGAATATGAACTGCATTTTCAGTCTTATATACCTTTAGACCCCAAAATTTTGCCATCTGTATAAGAAATACCGTACATATAAGGCCAAAGTTTAAAAAGAAAATATTTATAATAAAAGGTCTTGTTTTATTAAGTACCAAATTACTCTGGAAATTTGCATCAATAATCATAAAAACATCTCTGGTTTTCTTTAGAAATGGAATCCCTACAATCACAGCCGAAACTATATTGCAATGGCATAAAGATAATATCATGAGTTTATACCCATCTATCTTGTAGAGAGTGCCCCCGGACCCCTCTTTTTTTCTCCTCCTAAAATATCTGGATAGATTAGCTATTTGCTTTTTATTTAAATAAATGCCCTTTCTCAATGTATAATCTGTCCGGTAAAAACAAATAAATGTCTTATATGCACCTATAAGTCTGGTAAATAAAGTCTGCTGGGTAGATATACAGCATATTTTTTCCATGCTGAACACCTTTTCCTTTCTGGTAAAAATGCCGGATTTTATTTTTACCTTAGGGCAATCTATCAAAATCGATTTCTTTATATAACTGTAGAATGACAAATATACAGCAAAAGCCATAAACAATATACACAAAGGATATAGAACTATCAGCATAAGTATAGATGATTTATTAAAAATGAAAATTATGAGTACAGGTAATAAAAATATATACGGCAGATTTTTTATCGACGAAACTAACGTATAAATATGAAAATTATTTCTTTTCATAATTTTTACTCCCCACCTATTTTTATCTCCATGATTTTTATACCATAAATAGAAATATCTTTTAGATGGTTTTTGTTTCCCATCCCGTATAGAACTAATGTGTACGTACCACATAATTTTTGTAATATATTCTGCCTTTTTTCGATATAATTTATACTCCCATAAAAAATATGAGCTTCGTATCTAAAAATTATGCCTGATGTTATTGTGAGGGATGTATCTTTAATTTGATAGCGGGTGTTTTTGAACTTAAAAATATTGGAATCACCCAGCTGAATCTATAATTCTTAAAAACCAACATTATCACTGCAAAAGTGACCATAAACACCAGAGAACCGATTAAACGTTTAACCACAAAATAGGAATAAGAAGGCATTATTGTGTACATAAAAATGACCTTTCTAAAATATCGTATTTAAACTTTTGAGCAGTAAAAACTATTCTTTGCTTTTATTACTTTAAACATGCAACATTTAAATATCAAAACGAGAACAAAATAATAATCCACCGGCTATCCTATAACCGGTAGATACTTAGTTAAAATTAAAAATAAAAAATTCTTATGCCCACTGCATTCCAATTCCTTTTTCTATCCACTCTTTACAAGTCTCGTTCTCCTGAGCAGATAATTGTTCATGTCTTGATAATTTACATACTACTTTTATCACGTCGGGGGTATATATAACATGTCTTCCGCCCGGCAATTGAGCTCTTATCCGTGCAGCCCTTTCAAACATCGGGTGCTTATCTAAATTTAAGTCATCATTTACGGTACATAAGATTTCCCCATTTCCATCAATAAAATCTACCTTGCCTGCACCCCCTGCTACCATTCCCAACTTTTCATCATCCAACATATCCACTTCTACCACCTACCTTTTATTTGTCTATTTTGCGCATAAATATGCTAGCATATTTTATTTTCTATGCAAGTAACTGTAGAAAGCAGGCATATGAATCATAGCATAATTAAACCATATTAAATAATCCGGTAAAAGCAAAATTCCCAAGCCGCCTACAGGATCAAATTCCTATTTCCTCCATTTTTCTCACAAAGCAAATATCTGCCAGCCTAAACCCCTTTGACAGATATTTAATCAGCCCATCCAAAAAATTATAACCAAAATAAATGTATCAACCTTATTGAGCTTTTAAAAGTCCCAATTCATCCAATATGCTCATCGCAAGCGAAATTGAATTTGCACCGAAACGCTCAATTATCCCCTTGGATTCAGCCGTAAGAACGCGATCCTTCACCCTTAAGCTCGATGTTACGTTCGGAACATTTGACAAAACTTCAAATATCCTGGAGGCATGATTCATACCAATTTCAAAAAGCCGAACGCCATCATTGTCAGCAAAGCCCTCATAATTTACTGACCGGGGTGTGACCATTCTTATTTCATTCCAATACCTAAAGACCTTTATTGCGTTGAAGCAATTGTTTCTAAGCGCAAATACCGCAGGCCTCTTATCATCCACATCATCAGGAAGTGTTACTGAGATCTCTGGCAAATACGAATCAGAAAGAACAAATCTTTTCCCTGATACTCCGGATGGAAGCAATAAACAAAAACTACCCAAAGTTACCGCAAAAAACTTAACTAATTTTTTCATAAAAATACTTGACTCCCTTAATTGTATTACAATATAATATACAGCATAATACAATTGTAACACCAATTAGAATAATAGTCAACTTTATCTTTATAAAATTTTGATTTTTCTTCTTAATGGTCATAGAATATTTTGAAGAATAAACCTATTGTTAGAGCCATAAAATATTAGTATTTAAAAATGTATATGAATATAAGTAATATTATATTTTTTGCTTCAATTTATATGCTAGGTAAAACTCTAATGCAAAAAATCCCTCTGTCGGTTTTTGCATATTTTTGCAAATTATGATGCAGCACTTATATCCATTTTTTACCACATATTCTTCTATCTTATGGGTAATAGTAAATAAAAATAGTGTAGAAAATTATCGATATTATGCATATAATTTTAAGTTTGTTCTTATTTATCGGAAAAATACTAAAATAATTAAGTGAAAATATGCAATAAAATAAATTATATATTGTATTTATTTTCCGTTTGTATTATAATTATGAATATTACGTATCTTGGGGGTGATAATACATGTTAAAACACTCATTTTTGAGATGGGGGCATATTAAAAAATCAAGCCGCATATCTTAAAAATGCTATAATGCCGTTTGGGCACAGGTCTTTGAGTCGTGGGTGTAGGTGGTGTTTAGCCCCATAATATTAACAATACAACGGATTTTTGCTGTTAGTCTTCCTTGTTATATTTCGTTGTTTTATTATATATTGGATCTTTACTGAAAATCAAATCATTATTCTTTGCGCGCATTTGCGCAGAAAAATAAATTACTAGGAGAGTGTTTATTTATGTCAGAATCAGAAGCAGGATTGGTCTATATTACGGATGATGAACCCAATATAAGAAAATTGGTGTCGCTGGCCCTAAAAGATTATGGATTTCAAACTCAAGAGTTTTCCGGAGGAGCTGACCTTCTAAAAGCAGTACAAAAACGCACTCCGGATGCCATAATTTTAGACTGGATGATGCCGCAGCCGGACGGTTTAACCGTATGCGGGAGGCTTAAGTTGGACAAGACCACCAAATCGGTACCTATCCTAATTCTCACTGCAAGAAGTGAAGAAGTGGACTGCGTTTTAGGTTTGGAAATGGGTGCCGATGATTATATAACCAAGCCTTTCAGCCTGAAAGAGTTGTGTGCCAGAGTAAAAGCCGTTATTCGTAGAAAAGATTATTCCAATGTATCTACGACGGAAGATATAATAAACTGCGGTGATGTATCTGTAAATTTGGCAAGAAGAACCGTAATGAAAAATAGCCAGCTGGTTGACCTTACCATGAAAGAATTTGACCTTTTAACTACCCTTATGAATAGCAAAGGCAGAGTCCTTACCAGAGACCAATTGATGGAAAAAGTCTGGGATGTCGAGTACTGCGGGGATGCCAGGACTGTAGATGTACATATCCGTTATCTGAGACAAAAAGTCGAAGATGAAGCGGATAAACCTCGCTACATCAAAACCGTCAGGGGCGTAGGATACAGATTCGCTTCAGAAGATGAACTTTAAAAATAAAATATTAAGGTAGGTGATTTTTCGCTTACCTTAATGTGTATAGTATGATTAGTGTGACTTTGTAGTAAACTTAATTAGGGAGGTGTTGATATGATGGTGGACTCAAAAGAAAAAAAACATAAAAAAGACAATGGTCTAACTGCAAATATAACTCATGAATTAAAAACTCCTTTGACATCTATAATAGGGTTTATTGAGCTTCTTAAAAAAAGCGGCGAAAAAGATAAGGATACCAGAGAGTATTTCTATGATATAATTGACTCTGAAGCCCAACGGCTTCTTCAGTTAATAGATGACGTCCTCTTGATGTCTCAGGTTGAAAATTACGAGGCTTCAGGCTTGATTCACGAATGCGATATAAAAAAGGAAGTAACAACAGTTTTAAGATCTATCGTTCCCTTAGCCATGAAGAAAAATATACAGATACATGAATTATTGGACGATAATCTCAAAATTAACGCTTCCAGTACGCATATTCAGCAATTATTTTCTAATTTGATTAGTAATGCCATCAAATATAATGTCGTAAATGGAGAAATTTTTATTAAAGCATATCGTGAAGATAGTTCAGTTGTGATAAGCATAAAGGACACCGGTATCGGCATTAACTCTAAATATATTGATAAAGTATTTGATAGGTTTTATCGCGTAAATGCGGAATCAAATGGCGATATTCCCGGAAATGGACTTGGGTTGTCTATAGTTAAAGATATAGTTACACTATACAATGGAAATATAAAGCTGCGCAGTCAGCCCGGTAAGGGAAGTGAGTTCATTGTTTCTTTTCCCGTTATGGATAAAATCTCTACTTAATTAAGGTGATATGATTGTATGAAATGCTCAAAACAGAAAAGCTTTTAGATATTTCACAGACGATGTCTGCAGAGCTATTTAAGCGTGTCCGGTATCCTTGGGAGGTGCTGCCTTTAATTGGCAAGTTCATAGGCGAAGTTTCTGCTTTGTTACCCAAAAATGAGTATATCGAAATCGATAAAGAGGTTTGGGTATCTAAATATGCCGAAATTGCTCCTTCCGCCTCCATAACAGGACCGGTTATTATTCAGAAAAACACACAGATACGCCACTGCGCATTTATCAGAGGCAATGCGATTGTAGGAGAAAATTCCGTGGTGGGGAATTCCACTGAACTTAAAAATGTAGTGCTCTTTAACGGCGTTCAAGTTCCTCACTATAATTACATAGGCGATTCTGTATTAGGTTATAAGTCTCATTTCGGAGCCGGAGCAATTACATCTAATGTCAGATCCGACAAAGCTAATATAGATATTAAAACTAATCATCCCAATATCCATACTAATTTGAGAAAATTTGGTGCAATTATTGGTGATTTTGCCGAAATTGGATGTAATGCTGTCCTCAATCCCGGAGTTATCCTGGGGAGAAATACTACTGTGTATCCAACTTCTATGGTTAGAGGTGTGGTTAGAGAGAATAGTATATTTAAAAACACCGGAATTATTATAGAAAAATCTTAGTTTTTATCCCGGTTTTTGAAATATTCTACTATCGAAGAGGCTATGGGTAGAGGTATTCCCGGAATCGTCATTATCTCTTCTACAGATGCCCTTGATAAGCGGTCTATACTTTTAAATCTCTTTAAAAGTATTTGGGATCGCTTTTTACTTATCCCCGGTATTTGCTCCAACTGTGATGATTTTAACTCCAGACTCCTGCTTTTCCTATGATAGTTTATCGTGAACCTATGAACCTCATCTTGTATACGTGTTATAAAATTAAATATATTTTCTGTATTCTTTATATTTATTTCATTGATTCCGTCAGTTATTGCTCTGGTTCTGTGCCTATTGTCTTTTACCATGCCAAAAACAGGTATATTTGACAATCCAATTTCTCTCATGCACCGGATTACTTTTCTTGTATGACCCGTGCCTCCATCGATTAATATCAAATCAGGCGTAGTATTGAACTTAGAATTGTCCGGCTCTTTTAAATATCTGTCAAACCTCCTTTTTATGACCTCTATAATCGATGCATAATCATCCTGTCCAGTAACAGATTTTATTTTGAATTTTTTGTACGCAGATTTAAGAGGGTTGCCATTTTTAAAAACCACTAACCCCCCAACTTTTTGTGTGTCTTTCATATTTGATATGTCATACGCTTCTATATAATTAGGCGTATTTTCTAAACCCAAAATACCCTTTAAATCCAATAGTACCTTTATATTTCTGTTTATGCCGTCTTTTGCCCGTACTAACCCTTCATAAGAATTTTTTTTGCACATTTTCATTATTTCCAAATCCTGGCGTGTACCGGGCAACCCTATAACTAGCTTTTCGCCAATTTTTTCAGATAACCATGTCTGC
Organism: uncultured Eubacteriales bacterium; assembly: GCA_949422855.1. Lineage (GTDB taxonomy): Bacteria > Bacillota > Clostridia > Oscillospirales > Acutalibacteraceae > CASPLG01. Next base: position 9,203 of record CASPLG010000002.1, read on the forward strand.
AAAGTATCTAGACCATTTATTTTAGCATCTATAAAAATTTTGTCAGGGAAAGTCTCACTGACAATGTAGTATCCTTCTATTAATTCTAATTTAGTTTCGTCAATATTACTATTTATATCGAATATAAAACTCTTATATTCAGACAAAACCCCCTCTCTGAATTTTAATATGTTCATAGAAATTTCATCTTGGTCATTTGTAAAGGCAATAAAATCACAATTTATATTCTTATTTAGTATAATCTTCTGCCTTTCTCCCACAGATTCAATTAATTTTATTTTGTCTCTGATTCTTGCTGCCTTTTCAAACTCCAGATTGTCAGACGCTTCTAACATATCTTTCCTCAGTTTTTTTAACTCTTCCTTCCCACCGTTTTTTAAAAAAGAACATGCCATCTTTATACTTTCAAGATATTCATCCAAAGTAATTTTACCTGCACAGGGAGCACTGCACCTATCAATATAATAATTTAAACATGGTCGTGATCTTTTGTTGAAATTTCTCTTACACGTAGGAAGTTTGAATATTTTATTTACTTCATCCAGCGTATTTTTAATTTTGAGCAGACTCATAAACGGCCCTATATACTTGCATTTGGACGAATCTTTTTTATTAACAACACTCATCCTTGGCCAAGTCTCACTGCTTATTTTTATATATTTATATCCCTTGTCATCTTTCAATAAAATATTGTATTTAGGTAGATGTTTTTTTATCAGATTACACTCTAAAACTAGTGCCTCATACTCAGTATTTGTGATTAAATATTCAAAATCTTTTATGTTTTCAACCATACTTCTTACCTTTTCAGTATGGCCAGAGCTAAAACAGAAGTATTGACTCACTCTATTTTTTAAATTCTTAGCTTTACCTACGTATATTATATTTAAATTTTTATCTTTCATGATGTAAACCCCAGGATCATCCGGTAAAGCTAGAGCTTTTTTTCGCAAATCATGTTTATCAGCACTTTGCACAAAAATACCTTCTTGTGAAACAAAATAGCACCGCTCATCACGGCACCAGAATTTTTATAAATCTGCACTTCGTAGCCACTTATCGTGCTACACCTGAGTTGCTTCCCCTTTAGCGCTGGAAGGAGAGTCTAGAGAATCTTCTTTACTTCCGAAGACCTGAGTTGCTTCCTCTTTAGTGCTGGAAGGAGAGTCTACAGAATCTTCTTTACTTCCGAAGAGAGAATCTATATTAGAAAACCCAGACTCAACCAACTTCACTAATTTATCAACGGCCTCTTCTTCGTCCAATCCATCTGCTATTATTTTTATCTTTGTACCTCCGACAACCCCCAGAGACAAAACGCCCAAAAGACTCTTAGCATTAACACGTTTCTCGTCTTTTTCTATCCATATAGAAGATCTGAACTCATTAGCACATTGAATAAAGAATGTAGCCGGTCTAGCATGTAGTCCCACTTGATTTAAAACTACTACCTCCTGAACATACATATAAATCCTCCCCCTGAAAAAACTCAACTTGTATTAATTTCCTACTCAACTAAAAGCAACATAATACTATAACATTATACCATAATTATTTGTTTAGTCAACAAAAATCTTTTACATTTATTCATAAAACCATTCTTCAAAACAAAAATCTCACTTGTCACTCTGTCTCCTTAAGTGAAAATAAATCCCTCCGATACTTTAATGTCTGCTTTATGGAATTGTTCCGTCTCCACTTTTCTATTTCCCTGTGATTTCCCGACAGCAATACCTCCGGTACAGACATCCCCCTCCATACAGCCGGCTTTGTGTAGTGAGGATGCTCCAGTAAATTATCAAAATAACTTTCCTTTTCAAAGCACTCTTTATCCGAAAGTACTCCGGGGACCATCCTACAGACTGCATCTATTAATACCAGAGCGGGCAGTTCGCCACCGGTCAGCACATAATCTCCAATTGAAATCCTCTTATCAACGAGCTTATCCAATACCCTTTCATCTATTCCCTCATAATGTCCGCACAGCAGCGCAATATTCTCATATTTAGCTATATCCATTGCCATTTTCTGATCAAAACTTTCTCCTGAAGGAGTCATACAAATAAAAAACGGCTTTGTCTTGCTATTTTGGCATACACTCTCAAAGCACCTGGCGATGGGTTCTGCTGTCATAACCATGCCTCTTCCCCCACCATAAGGAGTGTCATCTACTTTTCTGTGCTTATTGTCAGAATAATCTCGTATATTATGACATTTTATATCTATAATTCCATTTCTCCATGCTCTACCAATGACACTCACGGACAATACATCATATATCATCTCTGGAAATAATGTCAAAATATTAAAGCTATTCATCAAACATCCCCTTAATAGGCCGCACGAGCAAAATATTTTTGCTAATATTTATATTGATTATAAACTCATCCACAGCCGGCAGCATGTATTCCCTGGAGCCATCCCCTCTAATGCAATAAACATCATTCGCCCCCGTCTTAATGACATCATAGACCTTGCCATAATCCATTTTAGTATCAGCATCCACTACATTCATACCAAGAATATCATCAACAAAATATCTATTTTTAGGTAAATTAATATCTTTTTTGTCAGCATATATATATCTATTAATTAATCCCATGCAATCTTCTATTTTGCGCACTCCATCTATGGTAATCAACACAGCACTTTTAAATACTCTCTTAGTTGATATATCTATCTGTTTTCCCTCAGGTAAAAAGTAGAATCTAGGAATCTCACAAAAAGCCCGGGGACTATCACAAAAAGGTTTAACCTTCATCTCCCCTGATACTCCCCTGGTTCCTACTATCTGACCAACCTCTAAAAATTGTTTCAAACTCATTTTACTCCCAAAGCAAACAAAGCTAACCTATCTCCACCGCAACCTTTAAATTCCTTTTTGCGGCAGCCGTCTTGACTATCTGCCGAATAGACTTAGCTATCCGACCTTTTTTGCCGATAACTCTACCCATATCACTATCATCTACCACAACACGGTAAACAATAAGACCGTCCTGCGCACTGTCATCGACATCTATCCCAACTTTGTCCGGGCAATTCACAAGCCCGCGAACAATAACCTGAAGCAAATCTTCCATTCAGGGTTTCACCTCTTACTCCTGGGCAGATGCCAAGCTCTTATTAATCAGCGCTCTAACTTTATTTGTCGGCTGAGCCCCATAAGCCTTCCATTTCTTAGCCTTTTCGTTGTCTATTTTTATCTGGACGGGCTCTTTAAGAGGGTCATAATACCCAATCTCCTCTATAAACTTCCCATTTCTTGAGCTGCGCGCATCAGCAACCACTATTCTATAAAAAGGACTCTTTTTTGCTCCCATTCTACGAAGTTTTATTTTTACCGCCATTTTATTATCACTCCTATAAATCAAATTTTCTATATTATAACACATATCACAAATAAATTCTACCTCATAAAACCTTTAAATCCTAGGAAAGAAGATTTTTTCTTTTTTATACCATTAAATTGCTTCATAGTCTTACTAATTTGTTCAAAGCCTCTAAGTAATTTGTTAACATCCTCAACTTTCACTCCGCTGCCCTTGGCAATTCTAATTTTTCTGGAGGGATTTATTATGCTAGGCTTTCTTTTTTCGGCTTCTGTCATAGATAGTATCATTGCTAAATTTCTATCTAGTATTTTGTCATCCAAATCTAAATCATTTATTTTACTGCCCACACCGGGAAACTTGCTTAGTATAGATTTAATCGGGCCTAACTTTTTTATCTGAATGATCTGCTCTGCAAAATCCCCCAAATCAAAACTATTTTCTTTGAACTTCTTAGCCATTTTCTCGGCATTCTTAAAGTCGATTTTAGCTTCGGCATCTTCAATTAAACTTAAAACATCGCCCATCCCCAAAATTCTGGATGCCATACGATTCGGATGGAAAACCTCCAAATCGTCCATCTTTTCCCCGGTTCCAACAAATTTAATTGGTTTCCCCGTAACGGCTCTGATGGATAAAGCCGCACCTCCCCTTGTATCACCGTCAAGCTTAGTCAGTATCACACCGCTTATATCCAGTTTAGAATTAAAAGCCTCGGCGACTTTAACAGCGTCCTGCCCCGTCATTGCATCCGCCACAAGCAGTATTTCACTGGGAGAAATTTTCGATTTTATATTCTCCAGTTCATCCATTAACTTTTCATCAATGTGCAATCTGCCCGCCGTATCTATTATAACATAGTCGTTGCCGTGGTCTTTCGCATGGCTGACAGCCCTCTCCGAAATAATTACGGGATTCTCCTCCCCCATTTCAAAAACCGGCACACCTATTCCGGATGCCAACACTTTCAGCTGATCTATAGCAGCAGGTCTGTATATATCGCACGCAACAAGCAGAGGTCTGGAACCACGCTTTTTTAACATTTTTGCAAGTTTTGCTGCATGAGTAGTCTTACCTGAGCCCTGTAAACCACACAGCATTATTACACAAGGAGGTTTAGCAGGCTTATTTAATTTGCTTTCACTTTCCCCCATTAGTTTTGTAAGTTCATCGTTTACAATCTTTACTACCATCTGTCCCGGAGTGAGACTTTCCATAACCTGCTGACCAATAGCCTGTTGCTTAACTTTATTCGTAAAATCTTTGGCTATTTTATAATTTACATCAGCCTCCAATAAAGCAAGCCTTACCTCCCTCATAGCTTCATTAACGTCATTTTCGGTTAATTTACCCTTAGACTTGAGTTTCTTAAAAACTGAAGACAGCTTTTCTGTCAAACCCTCAAATGCCAATTTTCTTCCCTCCCCAAAAACATAATCCTATTTCAGCCTCTGAAATTTGCATTTCTCAGACTCCCAAAAATCATCAAAGGTAATATTTCGGCAGCACTAAATTTTAGTCCCCCAAGTGGCACAGTGCCCGCACACAAACCTATAAATTGCACCTAGTCAACATCCCCTTCGCCGCCAAAAGATCCGGATAATTCAGAAATACATTTCACTATATCACCTACAGTGTGTATATTCTCAATCATATCATCCGATATTTCAATATCAAATTCATCCTCCACCACTTCAGCCAAATCCACTACATCCAACGAATCCGCTCCCAAATCTTCAATAAGCCTGGTTTCCGGATTAATCTGCTCTTCATCTATTTGGAATTGTTGGCTGAGCAAAGCTTTTAATTTTTCTAAGATCATAGTCAAAACCTCTTCTTTTAAATATTTTTCATATTATGTATAAATATGTTATTTGTTATACCACCATTTGTCAAGAAAATTTTTGTGAAAAATTTCATTTTTTGATACCATTTTTTGATTGTTTTGCTATCTTCATAATTATTTTACCTAGATAAATGAGCAAATTTTTTCTACAAGCTAAGTTAGCCATTAATTTTTATAGTATACAATATTTTATAGAATTTTTCTAATTAATTGTTGATTTATTCGATAAGATATGTTACTCTAAATATGGACTTTTTGTGAAGTATATAGCAAGTAGGAAGAAAAAGCATCAATTGTGTATGTGTTTCAAGATACACTCGGATTTTATCGTCCAAAAGGTCTGTACAGCGTCGTTTATAGTAATTAAGAGGGGGGATGATTATCTGTAAATATGGACGGAAATATTGGAAATACAGTTTACAGTAAACATTTAAAAATAGAATGCACGGATGAAAATTGGATTACAGTCAGAAATTTCGTTAATTTATTTATCGAAGAGATATCTGCAGATATGTATGTACCCCCCAATTTTTTAGTGGCTTGTGAGGAGATTTATATTAATATTTCCAGATATGCCCACACCTGTGGACCCAATATCGTGGATATTCAATGCAGTTATACTTATGGATTACAGCAAATATGCGTTGAATTTATAGATTCCGGCATAGAATTCGATCCTACAAAATTAAACCTGAATAATGAAATCCTTCCCTTAGAAAAAAGAGAGCCCGGAGGATTGGGAATATTGATTGCGAAGAAGATGTCCGATTTTATGTGTTACAGGAGGGTAAACAGCAAAAATATATTGAAACTTTTTAAAAAGATAGAGAAGAAAAGGAGTGCTAATAATGGAGAATAACGTGAATAAAAATGATGATTTACCATTAGAAATAGAGAAGTCGCACATAGGAAATAAAACGGCTTTATATATAACAGGCAGAATAGATACTCAAACTGCTCCCGAATTTCAGGAATATATGGATGGCTTTTTCGATGAGCTGGATGGAGACTTAGTTCTCGATTTTAGTGATGTTGATTATTTAAGCAGTGCCGGACTAAGAGCAATTTTGTACGTGCAAAAAAGAATGAAAACTCTAGGTGATGACGGTTTTAACCTTTCTATCGTCAATGTAAACCCGGCCGTTATGGAGGTCTTTGAAATGACCGGCTTTACAGATGTAATAAACGTTTCTGCCAAGTAAGTATTTTTATGTAATCTAAGTGTTATATCTAAGAACACGTGTATGCACGCTCATCGAAATGATATCTTTTGCTCTATAAAAAATACGGGAGCGTCTAATTGAAAGAGAGTTATTTATAAGGTCTGATTTTTCACTTAGGGAAAACCGGAGAATATGTAGGAAAAATTTGTGTTGGTTTTGTTTCTCCGTCTCCCTCCTTTTCGGACGCTCCTAAATGATACTCTTTGGGGCAGAACCTCTTAAATAGCGTTTTGTCTTGCTCGTGAGTCTGACTCTTCATAATTGTTATAAATCGTTTTTGTACCCGGTTCTATATTGACGCCGGGGTACTTTGGTTATGTCTATATGCCTATGATACTAAAGATGGACTTAAACCATGTTCTTACATCCTCGAATATCTCAATTGCTTTGAATTTAAATTCATAAGTCTGTGCTCCCGTAACTATGTCCATTTCATCATGATTTAAAACATCTTCTAATTCCGTTTGTTCCTGAGCCGCCGGCAAACACATAGGAGGGAACATCACACACCACCAGTTGCGGCCGTTTCCGCTCCCGATAGTAACTCTAACAGCAAAGTACTGTCCCGCAGGCAAAGTCACTGTATTGTAGTATCTGGTATTGAAGTGCATTTTTACCAGTTTAACGTCAACTTTGTAATTATAACCGTTATTTTTTATTTCATCTTCAGCTTCTCTTGCTATCAGCGGTATATTCAATTGCGCATTTTTTTTGGCGTCTTCCAGGTTCTGAGCAGATTCGAAAACTGTTTTGCACGAGTTTAGAACCCTATCTCTTACTTTTAATTTCAATGTTTGATCCTCCTCTTTATCAGAATTTGCTATTACATGAAAACGTAAAACTTTATCACTAATTCTATCGCATTTACCTGAAAAGCCTGCAAACGATATCAATATAGAAACTAAAAATCCCGACAGTAAAGCTTTTTCCTTAATAGACAACATTTTCATCATTCCTTCTAAGATTTTGCCCTCTGAAAGGAATTATGATATGAAATACCAAAATTTATTCACTCATTTTACACTTACTCAATATGAAAATTTCACAACAAAAAAACAAGCAGATAGAAATTTCAGTTTTTGCCGTTAAGTAAAAAAGTAGGACATATTTTAAAATTTTTCTATTTTTTACCATAACTAACAAAAAAAACACCTCTAACGTGTCAAAAGCAGTATATATGTCAAACTTCTCCATGATGAAATTAACTCCAAAAGTAATTAGATTTATATTGACAAAATACAGGGATTTATAGTATAATTTCAATAAATAGGTGGGGTAATTTGGGAAAGGGTGTAATATGTATGAAATCTACCGGAATAGTAAGAAAGATTGACGAATTAGGAAGGATTGTACTGCCTGTGGAGCTGCGCAAAACACTCGGAATTAACGCCGGAGATCAATTAGAAATTTTTGTTGATGGTGATATAGTCATGCTTAGTAAGTATGAACCCCAATGTGTGTTTTGCGGTAAATCAGGCGGCGTAGAGAAGTTCCATGAAAAGACTATTTGTAAGGACTGTATAAAACGTATAACAGATAAGGATTTTAGTAACTAAATAACTGTTTATTTTCAGTGGTTAAGATTATCATAGGTCGCTGATACGTACGCCCCCGATGAAGAAGTAAGTGCCTTCGTCGGGGGGTTTTTGTGCTATTAAATCCACTGTATTGTTCGGAAATTCAAAAAATATTTCAAACCCTCTTTTTTAGTCCTTACCCTTAGAACTCTCTGACTAATATTACCCGTGCAGCAAAGTTTTGCCATCCATTTCCTTAGGGATGGGAAGTTTTAAGATATCTAGAATTGTAGGGGCTATGTCGCTAAGTCTTCCTTTTGATGCCAATTTACACTTGTAATTAAACACACAAAACGGAACCACACTGGTTGTATGAGCGGTAAACGGTTTACCTTCTTCATCAACCATTTTTTCTGCGTTTCCATGGTCAGCCGTCACGATTGCGGTATATCCTGTCTCCTGCGCAGATTTTAGTACCCTGCAAACACATTTATCAACAGCTTCCGTCGCTTTCACAGCTGCAGAAAATACACCCGTATGCCCTACCATATCACAATTAGCATAATTTATCACTATAAAATCATATATCTGTTTCTGCATGCATTCTATGACTGCGTCCGTAAGTTCATATGCACTCATCTGTGGAACTAAATCATAAGTTGCCGCTTTCGGTGACGGAATGAGAATTCTATCTTCGTTTTTAAACTTTTTCTCTGTACCGCCGCTAAAAAAGAACGTCGCGTGAGCATATTTTTCCGTCTCAGCGATTCTCAGTTGTCTGCGTCCTAAAGATGAAATGTACTCCCCCAGGGTATTTTTGATTTTCTCCGGTTTGTATGCAACGCTGACTGCCGTAATCTCAGCATCATACTCCGTTAAGCATAAGTATCTGCCTGGATATGCTCTTCTGACATCGATAGACTCAAGACTCCTATCAACAAATGCTCTGGTAATCTCTCTTGCTCTGTCAGGTCTGAAATTAAAACATATAATTGCATCTTTTTCCGAAACCCCACAGTACCCTTCCCTTACTCCCGGTTCAACAAATTCATCTGTAATATTATCTTCATATGAGCATTTTATAAATTCTTCCGGGCTCGTGAACTTACATCCGTTTCCATTTGCCATAGCGTCATATGCCTTCGATATCCTCTCCCAGCGATTGTCTCTATCCATAGCATAATATCTTCCGCAAATAGTCTCTATCCTACCTATGCCCAATGAAGAAACTTTTTCCTCACAGTCTTTTATAAAATTTATCCCCGAACTCGGAGAAACATCTCTGCCATCTGTCCACGCATGCACACATATGCCTTTTATATCAAATTTTTTTGCCAACTCCAGCAACGCATAAAGATGTGAAATATGGCTATGTACACCGCCGTCAGATAGAAGCCCCGCAATATGAAGCCTACCGCCGGAGGATTTTACATATTTTAGGGTCTTTTCTATCTGCGTATTACTGAAAAAACTGCCATCTTCTATTGAGTGCGAAATCCTCGTAAAATCTTGATACACTATCCTTCCCGCACCGATATTTGTATGACCAACTTCAGAATTACCCATTTGCCCTTCCGGAAGCCCTACATCTTTACCGGAGGCAACTATAAATGTCGTAGGATTTTCTTTGAAAAGCGTGTCTAAATTAGGTGTATTTGCAGCATTTATTGCATCACCCTTACCTTTATCCCCTATACCAAAACCGTCAAGAATAATAAGAATAGCTGTCGGTGCCATTTTTCAATCGTTCCCTTCATTTAATATATCATTGGCAACTCCTATTATACCGCCAAACTCATCCGGGTCGAGCGAAGCACCTCCAACAAGCACTCCGTTTATGTCAGACATTAAAAGAAACTCTCTGCAAGTTTTTCTATCCACAGAGCCGCCGTATAAAATTTTAAATTTCTCCCCGGTCCCTGCTCCCCACCCATCCGATATGCACGTTCTTATACATCCGCACATCTGATTTACCTCCTGTGGATTCGCAACTCTCCCCGTGCCAATCGCCCATACCGGTTCATACGCAATATAGATTTTAGAGGTGTTTATATTATTTATGCCGGAGAGCCCTTCTTTCACCTGAGATATAACGCTTTCTATCGCAGCGCCACTCTCTCTCTGCTGATGCGTCTCCCCCACACATAAAACTATACTTACATCCTCTGAAACCGCTTTTTTAATCTTCCTGTTTATAACGTCGTCAGTTTCTCCAAAGCATCTCCTGCGTTCACTGTGCCCAACAAGATAATTTTTCACTCCCAGACCGGACAGCATTTTTATCGAAATTTCTCCCGTAAATGCCCCCGAGTCTTCCCAGTGGAAGTTCTGTGCACCTACGCAGATATCCGTTTTCGCAGATAGTTTTACACAGCTCTCTATATTGGTATACGGCACAAATAAGATGATTTTACACCTGTTATTTTTGAGGTACGGTTTAAAATCGTGCATAAAAACTTTGGATTCTTCTACGGTTTTGTGCATTTTCCAGTTGCCCGCAATTACAAAATCTCTTTGATCCATACATTACTCCTCTTTACTGCTTAATAAATGTATCTATACACAAACATCTATTATAAATATACTCAAAAGCCGGCACTTTTGCACCGGCTAGAATCTTTTTATTAAGATATTATTTATCGTCCAGCGAAACCAAACCCGGGAGCGGCTGATCCTCTAAAAACCTTAATGAAGCTCCTCCGCCCGTGGAGATATGCGTCATTCTATCAGCAAAACCTAATTTTTGTATGGCTGCAGCAGAATCTCCCCCGCCTATTATAGAAACTGCACCACTTTCAGCTATTGCCCTGGCAACCGCCGTAGTACCGCTTGAGAATCTCTCCCACTCAGATACACCCATAGGACCATTCCAAACAACCGTTCCGGCACCTTTTATCGCATCTGCAAACAATTTTTCCGTTTTGGGACCTATATCCAAGCCCATCCAACCGTCAGGAATTTTATCAGCATCTACGACCTGTGCCTCTGTGTCAGGCGAATACTCCTTACCTACCTTGTTGTCAACCGGCAATAGAAATTTAACACCTTTTTCTTTGGATTTAGCCATTATGTCCTTAGCGAGCTCCAGCTTATCGCTCTCACAGATAGACGTACCAACCGAATATCCCAAAGCATTCATAAACGTATATGCCATACCGCCGCCGATTATAAGAGTATCCACTTTCTCTAGTAAATTTGTTATAACCCCTATCTTGTCAGATACCTTAGCCCCGCCAAGTATCGAAACAAACGGACGTTTAGGATTTTTAAGTGCCTCCCCCATCACGTTGATTTCCTTTTGAATCAGAAATCCACAAACAGACGGCAAATATTTTGTCACCCCGGAAGTAGATGCATGCTCTCTGTGACAAGTCCCAAACGCATCATTTACATAAATATCGGCAAGAGAGGCTAATTTTTTAGCAAAAGCATCATCATTTTTCTCCTCTCCCTCTTCGAACCTGAGATTTTCAAGTAGACATACATCCCCCGGTTTCAATTCAGAGGTCACCCTTTTTGCATCTTCTCCAACAACATCACTGGCCATCTTCACGTCTTTTCCCAAAACCTTAGATAAGTACTTCGCAACCGGTCTCAACGAAAAATCAGGCTTTACCTTTCCCTTAGGACGTCCTAAATGTGAACAAAGTATCACTTTAGCATTGTGGTCTATCAAATATTTTATGGTTTTCAAGGATTCATCCACACGTTTTGTATCGGTTATATTCCCCTCACCGTCAAATGGAACGTTGAAATCACAGCGAACCAATACCCTTTTATTGCTGACATCTATATCTTGGAGCGTTTTTTTATTTGAATAATCCATATAAATACAACATCCTTTCTTGATAAAAGTACTCAGGCAAGGATTATACTACATAAATAAATGCTTTTCAAGTATGAGTTTTTCAGCGAAGTGCTAATACTAACGGCTCGATGAAAAATTACGATGAGACCCAAAAGGAAGCACACTTCCCACTAAAAAATGCGCCGAAATCACCGGTGAAAATTCCAAATCTGATTTGGGCTGTATTAATTAGTCCGGAAAGACGGCCCCACTTCCTTCATATCTTCAACGCAAAGCTTCCAGTAAACATCAATTACGCAAAACCCACACTAGTTACTGCTGTTGTTCCAAATCACGATATAATTGTTCCATTTGGTCCAGACTTTGTTTGATTCCGTGTGCATACAATCCTGCATCTTGGTCGTCACGAAGCTGCGTACATATATTATCAAGCTCACCGAATACAGTACCTGCACCTAACTCTTCCCTAACCTCCGCATACGCTTTCCCCAGGCTCTCGAATAATTCGCGATCACCCAGCGCAAAATCTTCATCGTAAACCATAGCCTTAACGGCAGGACTCGTCAAATAGAACCCAATAAATTTATTGACTTTGTCAGCAAAATCAGTATTCTTCCTGATTATAGACAAATCCCTGTTAATATGGTTCCTATACTCCTCTACTAATTGATCCACATTGGGTAATTCACCACTGACATATTTACCATTTTCATCATAATAGAACTCTATCGCAAGACATCTCTCTAATTCTTCTATTGAACAGAGACGATCATCTGAATTCAGCGAGAATGCAATGCCATAATTTCCTTCTTTCACATGCAGGTCCAGTATCTCCACTGGGAGATTAGATAATTTTGGTGTAAAATCCCTCACGGTATTCACCATACCATTATGAGCAGCATTATAAAAATCGTCCCTGTATACCTTATCACACGCTTCTTCGGCATTTAATAGCATTTTACTTATCTCTTTGCCTAGTCTAAAATATATTTCGCGAGACCGTTGGGAAGGTGCATTCCCTTCCTCAAACATCCCTATAACCTAATCTTTGTGCTTCAAAGCTTCATTTGCAATTTTCAGCTCTGAGGCCGTCTCAGACCACCTGTCATACATTTTTTTTAGCCCCACGCCTCCGCCAATTATAGTTCCTGTTAAAACGAATATTAACCATGACTTACCTGCATCACCCAACGCCATATCTATATCCTCCTGGTAAAATTTTTAACTTGTATCATTTTTATAACACAATGTTTCGCTTTAATTATATCACTTTTAATCCAAATATCAAATACTCACTGAGAAAAAATCCCTCATCCTATTCGAATGATTTTTATTTAAAATATAGAACTTTAATTGTAATTATATACAAGTAATAAAATTTTGTCTATACATCAATACTAATACTGTGCTTAATGAATATAAAATCAAAAGCACAGTATATTTTTATAGGGGTGATAACTATGGGCAAGGGTTGTGATGCCAACGAATGCATATGCTGTACGGTAAGTCAGTGCAAAAATCACTGCAAGGACCAGAATTTCTGTTCTCTCGACAAAATTTCCGTAGGTACTCATGAAAGTAATCCTACAGTTTGTCAGTGCACAGACTGCGAATCTTTTGAACCGGAAGAATAATAGACAATATCCTTAATTTTATTACTTATGGATCTTCGTTTTACCTTTTTAACGCAGATCCATATCTTACTTTTATCCTGCACTAATCAGCATCCCCAGCACGCCATACGAAAACAATGCCATTATTACGGCTGCCGTCAATATCCCCAAACATATCGATATAAAAGCATTTTTGAATTTCATCCCCAGCATGGATGCTATTAATGCTCCTGTCCAAGCGCCCGTGCCGGGCAAGGGAAGAGCCACAAATAAATATAACCCTAAATTTTCGTATTTTAAAACCTTGCTGCTGTTTTTGTTCGCCTTTTTTTCAATTTTATAAACTATGCCCTTTAATTTTGTCCTTTTTAGGAGCTCAAATATCTTGTTTATAAACAGAAGTATAAACGGTACCGGAATTATGTTTCCAATTATGCATAAAATCATAGCAATTTTCCAGTCAACACCGAGTAAGCTTGCTGCTATAAGCCCCCCTCGTAATTCCAAAGCCGGAATCATTGATATGATAAATATTATAATTTCGCTGCTGAGAAACATATCAAAAAACTGTATAACCTGATTAATTATATACTCCAAAACTCCGATCTCAACCCTTTTTACGATTATAATTGAGAAAGACTACGTTTTTTCGCAGTCTTTCTTGTTTAATTTTATTTAATATCTCTTTTGCAAAACGTAAATATACCTACAGCTGTGGAAATCACCAAATACGTCAAGCAAACCAATATTCCTCTGTTAATTATATCCTGCTCCGGACTCACTTCCATAAAAACTTTTACGTAATTTCCCGCCCAATATTCTTCTGATTTAATCGTATATCCGAACAGCGGCCAATTTTTTATCACAAAGTTTATTATAGGCGTTATTAAAATGTCTGTAATAAACAGTAAGCCAAGGTTTGTCGCTACGGTTCCTCCCGTATGCTGAATCAGAAAGCCTACCATTATAAAAACCGATTCCAAACAAATCTGTGCCAGTAAGAAAAGTCCAAATAACTTCAAAGTCTCTAGAAAATCATCACTTTTAAATTCTCCTACTCCCCACATTATAGAACCGGATACAAATCCGCAAAGAGCAGTGAACAAAGTATAAGTAACAGCTGTAAATATACCCATAATTAATTTGGATACATAAATCGATACCCTGCTTATCCCCCGTGACGCCATGTTTTTTATCGTGCCATAAGCAAATTCCGACGGAATAAACATAGATAAAAATATTGTAGTAAGCAGCGTCACCTGACCAAGTCCTGCACCTACCGAATTTAGACCGTTGTATCCATAATCCTTGGCATCAGGGTATAAACTATTAATAAGTACAACCAAAATAATCCCAAACAGTCCCGCAACGGCACCGCAAATATAGAACGATTTACGTCTGAAAAGTTTGTAAAAGTCCGATTTTATTACACTAAGCATTCTTATTACCCCCCATAAGCTTTATAAAGTAGTCCTCATAGTCCCCGCCCTCTTTATTGATATACTCCACTATAATGTCGTGCTCAGACAGTGCCAAATTAATTTTACCCGAATCATCTAAGTGGTCAAAAACAGAAACGCTTCCGTCGTCCTCTAATGTGCAGTCTTGAACCCCTATTTCATTTTGCAGTATCTGACACACACCATCCGGGTCATTTGCTTTGATTCTTATGCGTGTTTTTACCCTGTTCTTCAAGTCATCCGCATCGAACTGGTCTACAAGCTCTCCGTTATTGATTACACCATAGCATGTAGCCATTTTTACAAGTTCCCCCAATATGTGGCTGGATATCATAATCGTTATACCACGTTCTTTATTTAGTTTCAAAATTAAATCTCTTATTTCTTTGATTCCCATAGGGTCAAGTCCGTTTATAGGCTCATCCAAAAACAAAAATTCAGGATCGCCGATAAGTGATAGTGCAATTGCTAACCTTTGTTTCATTCCCAGAGAAAAATCTTTGGCTTTCTTTCTCCCTACATCTGCAAGTCCCACTATCTCAAGAATTTCATCCGTTACACTTTTGTCTTTAACGTTTAGAAGGAGTCTCTGAGTTTCTAGATTCTGCCTCGCACTCATATATGGGTACAGTGCGGGATACTCAATAACCGTACCGACTTTAGCCCTTCCCTTGTTTAAATTTTTACTCTCAAACAACTCTATTTCTCCCGAAGTAGGTTTCGCAAGTCCTACTGCCATTCTGATGGTAGTCGTCTTGCCGGCACCGTTTTTCCCTATAAAACCATATATATCACCCTTTTTTATCTCCAAATTAACTTTATTTACTGCTGCCTTCCTAGAATAAATCTTAGTTAAATCTTTAGTTCTAAGCACATATTCCATAACATTACCACCTTTACTGAAAATTTTTCTATCTAATAAGTGCAATACTAGGATAATACAATATTATTACAGTTTAGTCAATAGCTATTTGTAAAAAACATATATTTTTTTGTAAAAAATCATTACTAATTAGTAGCTTTTCCTAATTTCCTTCATCATTATGCTCGCAATTGGACCAGCAGTTTTTATCCCGAACCCGCTGTTCTCAACAATAACCACAAATGCAACCGGAAAATTTTTATCTTCGGAAAATCCTACCATCCATCCTTGCGGCTTTTCTCCGTTCCCCACTTCACCGGTTCCGGTTTTAGCACAAATTTTCATCCCCGGAAACATAGAGTCTCCATATTGATTTTTCATGGTGTATCTCATCATACTCTTTACCTTGTCGGCAATCTTACCGTCTGTCATTCTGCTGTAAGGTAAAGCAGAGCTTATAAATACAGGTATATTATCCCCCATAAGCATCTTACCTACCACATGCGGCTGAATCGGAATTCCGCCATTGGCAAAAGCCCCCATTATCATAAGCATATGCATTGGATTCACAAGGTCTTTATACTGTCCTATGCCCGACCACGCCAAATCCGCCTCGCTCGCATCAGTTAAATCATATTTACTCTCGGCTAAAGTTATTCCATCAACATTGATTGGTTTGTTAAAGCCAAATTTCTCAACCCCTCTTTGCATAACGTCTCTTCCCAAATCCACAGCAATATCCCCAAAAACTATATCGCAAGATTTGCAAAGTCCCATTTGAATTCCTATTTTACCGTGGCTCGACATACACGTTACCTTTTCCCCATCATATATTTTCAGCCTCTCACATTTATACGTCTTGCTTTCTACATCTTTTATGCAGTCGAGAGCTACCGCTGCGGTTATAACTTTAAATATCGACCCCGGCACGAACGATGAAGACAACGCTCTGTTAATATATACTCCTTCATATTCACCATTTGAATCTTTACTTAAATCCGGCTTATTATACACATCATAGGTCGGCAAACTGACCATACATATTATTTCTCCGGTTACATAATTATAAGCAATCGCTGTTCCTTTTTCCTTCTTAAAAGCCTTGCATACCGTACTGCATATTTTGCTCTCCAGTGTCAGCTCTATATCTTTGTTTGTGTTCAGCGTCTTGGGAGCCCCCAAACCTGTTACAATGTTATAGCCGAAAAGTTCCTGCGTATACCTGCTCTGCACCGATGTGGGAATAAGTACACAGCCATCCCCAACCACATGCAGCATTGCCCTTCTTACGTCCGCATCATCTGCGTATTTTCTTTTGCCGTCCTTTGTTTCTGAGAGAACTACGCCGTTCCTGTCAAGAATTTTACCACCGTCTGAAACGCCCTCCGATAAATGTCTGTTAATAGGCTGCATAGCCCAGTAATGTGCATCCACTATGAATTCATATATAAAATATACCAATCCCGCAATAAATCCAAATAAAATAAAATATATAAATAATGATCTGTTTCGTGTATTTTTCATAAATCTCACCTCTTAAGTGCATATGTACGCTCGTCCGAGGCCTTTATAAATGCTAAAAGTCCCCATACACAAACCATACTCGACCCCCCCATACTTATAAAAGGTAGCGTCACCCCGGTAAGCGGAAGGATATCAGTTGCTCCAAATACATTTAAACTCATTTGAAATGCCATCATCCCCGCCGCAGCACACGATGCTATCGAATAAAATTCAGAACGGCTCCTTGTACTGGCACTTCTTGCGTAAAACCCCATGAAAATTACACACATCACCGAACAAACAGCTAAAATAAGCCCCCATTCTTCACAGAGCATCCCAAATATTAAATCAGTTCCCGACGCAAACACATATTTAAGACACCCCCTCCCTATCCCAACTCCGAACAGCCCTCCGCTGGCTGAATATGTAAGAACTCTGGTCTGCTGATAGCCTAAATCATTTACATGTTCCCAGACGTGACGCCAAACGGAAAATCTGCTGACTATATACGGCTTAAATTTGAGAATCAACACCCCTCCCATCACGGCTGCAGTACAAATTAATATTACAGTCCTGATGCTGCCCGACCTCATAAATGAAATTATCAAAAATGTCACGAAAAATACACATGCCGTCCCAAAGTCTCCCATCAAGAACAGTGCCATCATACAAGCTCCCGAAAATAATATAAATCCCGTTAGATTCTTGGCTGTCTGTAACCTCTCAAGAGTCGATGCTCCAACAAATACAAACGCAACCTTTACAAGCTCGGACGGCTGCAGAGATAATCCTCCCACGCTAATCCAATTTTGTGAACCGTTCTTGATTTTTCCGAAGATTATGTTGACCACGAAAAGCAAAAGAGCAAATCCCGCAACATACGGTCTGAATTTCATTGCACTTTCCGGGTTTTTTACAAAAAATAATATTACCAAAAATAAAACTATTCCACATCCCATGGCTATCATTTGCATATACGTCTCTTTAATGTCCGCAGCACTTATGGTTATTATCCCTATCCCGCTAAGTAAAATACCAAGCGATTCCAGTTCAAAATTAACCCGTCTGAACCCGTATTTTGTGACTAAAAAACACAGCCATCCTATCCCCGTAACAGTGCCGAATGCAATAGCTGGATTTAAATTTAGTTCTTCTGAGTGGAAACACGCCGTAAATGATGCCAAAAAATGAAAAACCGTTACCCAAAACAATAGCAACCCCTGAGGCACTGTATCAAAGGTGATTTCCTCTTTTTTACGTTTCTTACCGCTGTTTGTGTTTTTATCCCGCACCCTTTTGACTACTAATTCTATCCCCCCAATGTTAATAGTATCATCAATAGAAACCCGTTTGCTTCCCTCGATTTTATCTCCGTTTACAAGCACTCCCCATTTGGAGTTCGTATCTGAAATAATCCATCCCTCTTCTCGCCTGAATAGTACCGCATGGTCTCTTGAGACGGTCATCCCTTCTAAAAAAATATCAGAACTTTTGCTCCTCCCAATGGAGTTTTCCCAGTACATTACAGGAATTTTTTCACCCGTACTTTTATTCAGCAGCTCAATAAAAGGTTCTCGGCCTCGTTTACCCATTCTCAATGATTTGAAACAGTTGTATATAATGATAATCATAAAAAACGGAAGAGTAATTTGTATAGTATACAGAAGTATTGAAAATAATGCGTTCAAATAAATTGATTCTCCCTCCCGGATTTATGCACCGTAAGTAACAACACCGTCAATCCTGACCCCATATGAATTAAGTCGTGTCAATGCCTCTTCATAGCCATTATAAGTAGTGTACATGTATTTTTCCAGAAGAATAACCCGCCCACACACGCTCGCATATTCCACACTGTCCGCCGAGAACACTACTGACGGTATATTAACAATGACTATATCATTTTCTTCCCTCTGCTCACTCAGCAGCACATCCAGCTCCCTTATAGATATATTATCTTTACAAATCCTATTAAAACTATCTTTTTTATTCGACCGGTCTCTCGGGTCAATGTCTACTAAGGTTATATCAATACCCTTATTGTGAATCTGCTCACATACCTTCTCGCATATATTCGATTTAGACTCCTTACAAAACCTACTGCTTGAAATACCTATGACATTGCCATTGCCATCCTCAGATATCCTCAGTATTGAGTTTGCAATATATTTTATCGACTCCTCAAAATCCACCTTTAATCCTCTTTTTAACATCTACTTCGACTCCTTAGATTTTTTATAACCCTTTATTTCTCCTATCACTGCGATATCGTACCGGCTAAAATCAGAAACTCTATTCATAGTAGGAGAAATAAGCCCTTTGCAAACTATAACTGCCAAACATAGTATAACAACTATCATAACCGGTAATATAACTTTCTTTATAAAGGATATAAGCTTAGACTTCTTGCCTTCAGGTGCTTTTACAATGTTTCTTTTATCAGATTTGTCTATATTTTCGTTGGCTAGCTCTGAACCCTTTATGGACCTCGATGCCGTACCCCAAATTTCTGCGGTTGAGGTTAATGTATTGTTGCTGGCATCAGACCTAAGGAACTCAGAACAGATATCTACGACGCTTCTTGACAATTCCTCACTATATGTCATTGATGAAATCTCAAGAAGCATGGAACCCGAAGCTCTTTTTGCCTGATATAATTCTTTTACGCATCCCTCATTTAAATCCTGAGAGGAAGTGTTTCCTTTTAAACCGCTGTTATCTACAATATACCGGTCTGAATACTTGGATTTCAGATTATCTAAGATGTACTTTTTGCAGAAATCACTATTCAGCAGTGCAATATAGTCATCCGACATAGACCTATATAAACTCGAATCAGACCTCCCTATAAGGTCGGTTCTCGGTTCAATGTAGTATGTTGCCGAAGATATATATATATTATTGTCATTTACCTCTACTATAGCTGAACCTGCCTTTTTTGAATCAATAATAAATTTACCTCCAAATAACGCAGTAAATATCAGAACTACACTCAAAACAATGGCTCTATACTTCCTAAGCCCCGAAAAAATGTCCATAATCCCAAAATGTTCAAACATCCTTCTCTTTCCCCTTCTTAAAAACTAAATTTGTAAACTATAATTCTAAATCACACCCTCATAAAACCTCAATACATGATTTTTTCGGCAATACTCTTTCACGCACAGTCCCGCAGCCACATAACACACCACAGCAGGCACTATAAACTGTAAGTAAAAAATGAAATTAATCCAACCTAAAGCCGCATCACGAGGTGCGAAGTATATGCCCGTGAGAATTACAAGCATCAACGTAAATCTAAAACTTCCCTTGTCAATAAATTTTATCATATATGCAAAAAGCATTCCCAGAAAAATATTGAAAAGTATAATCCCTATATACCCAAAGTCAGCATACGTCTCCAGTATATACGATGAACCCCATCCGTGCCCCTCCAGATATTCACTTCCCCTCGATGCGTACGACATCCTATGTGAAAAACTATTGCTGTAAAGAGCCTTATTTAGATTATTCCCATCTCCGAGGTCTTTCGCTCCCCATAAAATCTGTGCGACTTTATTGCTCATAAAATAATCTATTATCCCCCCAAAAGTATAATTTACAAAACCTGTATATTCTATTTTTGGTATAGTCGCATAACCTATGCACAGAACTTCAAATGAAACACCTTGCTTATAAAATAAATCCACAATTGTTGCAAGTATTCCTGAGTTCTCAGAAATGCTCCCCTCCCTTACGTAATTGTATATCCCCAGCAAAAACATACAAATCGGAGCTATTAAAATTATAATTGACCATTCGCCCTTGCCAAGCCATTTATTTTGCCTTTTTTTTATTGCCTTTCTGCCATCTGTAATGGCATCTATTGAATCCCTCGTGAAATAATACAGAAAAACAAATATTACATTAAGTACAATTGGGTTTCTAAGACCTATTGCCAGTGCCGGCAGTGCCGAGAGTATATAAAGACAAAGCGGGATAAATGCTGATAATTTTGAGGGCATCGATGCTAAGAAAATACATAAAATGTACTTATGCATACTAGCCAAGACGGTAAATAAGTATGGAAGCTGAGTTTTAAATGACGTATATAATTCCACATAATTTCTCGACCTCATGAACAACAGTTTCTCTGTTTCTGCAATAATATAGAAAAACATACTTACATAAAACAGTATCAGTGAAACCGCCTTCAGGTTTTTTATAAAACTCGACTTCTGTGCATACTCAAAATAAGAATACTGCCATGTTTCTTTTCTCAATAAACTGCAATTCTTAACTTTTCTCTGTTTGCTTTTGTCCTCTATTATGCGGTCGCAAAGACAGTGCCCCGCAAACATAAAAACCAGGGATAACATGATTGAATTAAGTGCGAAATTCACACTGCTATCCTCAAAATTCCACCATACATTCCCCTTAAACATGCTTATTACCGGACGGGATATGAGAAATCCAAAAAAAGTTATGTTAAACATCAAAAAATAGATCCGTTTTCTTATATTCTCAAAACTGTAAATAATGTTTACAATCCAGAAAAACAGTATCCCTATAAGCTCGGTATTAAATGATTCTATACTTTTGCCCAAGAAAAATACCGCAACAGAAAATAAGACAAGTAAATATCTAATAAATCTTTTCAAAACTGTTTTACTCACTCCCTTTCTTAGAGCACGTCAATTAGAGTTTCCCACTGCTTTATAATTTTGTTTTTCCCAAATTTATCTAAATTTTCCCTGCTTTTATCCGAAAACTCCTTTCTTAAACACGGATTCTCTATCAATTTTGAGAGCTTGTCCACCATTTTCCCCTCATTATAGCACTCAATTAAGTAACCATCTACTCCATCCCTTACTATTTCCGACGGTCCGGTCAAACAATCAAAACTAACTATAGGCAAACTATTGGCTTTTGCCTCCAGAAGCACTAAGGGTAGTCCTTCACGGTAAGAAGTCATTACATATATACTGTAATTTTTATAAATATCATACACACCTTCACCCGCATCACCCTTAAAAATAACTTTATCCTCAAGCCCTGCGCCTCTTGTATCCGCTCTTAATTTATCTATACCCCCGCCCCCTCCATATATGTGCCACTGCCAGTCAGGATATTTATTCAGTAAAATTTTGGCCACGCCTATAAGCATATCATAGCCCTTCTCCGGTGAAATCCTCCCTACAGATAAAATTTTCTTAGAGCTAATATCGCATCTCCCCGCATGTTCAAATACCTTATCATCCAGGAAATTATAAATATACTCCACTTTTCCAGACTTGGGCGATATATTAAAGTGCCTTTCATAAGCCTGTTCAGAACTTTTTGTAAGTACTATCACTTTATCACTGAATTTACACGCCAGTTTCCTAAAGAATGTAGCTTTTTTATCCTCTAGTTGATTTTCAAGAGCACCATGGTCGCAAAAAACAAATCTGCATCTTACAAAAGGTTTTACAAAAGCAGCAATTATCGGTATGTAATGCCCCTGCATAAAAATAATATCTATATTGTTTCTATTCAGATAATTAACTATCCTCCATACGGAAAACACCGCGATTTTTCGCAGCCTCCACGACGTCTCTGCTCCAATAGACTCTACAAAAACACCGCTGTTTACCTCATACGCACACACATTCTCACTGCCGCAAACAGACAATATATGTATTTTATAATTTCCGCTCTTTAACAGCTCATTGCACAAACATGTAACTATTCTATTAACTCCGCCTTTATCCTGTGCACAAAAACACAGAAAACATAAATTTTTCATCGCTTAAATTTCCTCTTACCCTTTACTGAAATTTTTTATTTCCTGCCGTTTCAAAATCCTTTTGTAAGTCCTCGGGGCAAATATCATTATCAGCGTGGAAATTTTCCTCCTAAAAGAAAAAAACGGGCTCTTTAATACGAAAAATATATTCGACTTTATCACTTTAAATACCCTTTCGTATGTACATTTGTAGTTATTTATATCACATTTTACCAGTTTATCCATAACTACCATATGTGCCCATAAATATCTGAACATTGCCTGATTCTTAAGCTCCGGCATATCCTTTTCCACAAAATCAAGATGATGCCTATATGCGTTAATTATACTCATATCCGACATGTTGAACTTTTTCGTGGTGATACTCTCCGTCTTATGATTATAATAGTATTTTGGGGCAGGATTATACGATATTTTCTGCGCTTCTAAAAAGAGAATCGGCGTTAAAAACGCATCTTCATAGGTCTTGCCGACCGGATATCTTAAATCTTTAAACAAACTCTTCCTGTAAAGCTTATTAACTGCACTTACTGATATAAATTTGCTCTCTAATACTAATTTAAATGCCATCTTTGAATCAAGTACACATTTATTCATAGTGTATTTATTTTTTATGCATTTCTTACCGTATACATCGTAAAGACCGCAAACTGCTATGTCTGCCCCACTGCCGTTTATATCTTCGTATAAAGTGCTGTACATATCTTTTTCTATAAAATCATCACTGTCTATAAACCCTAAAAACTCCCCCAAAGCCATATCTATGCCGGCATTCCTTGCAGCACTCAATCCACCGTTTTTTTGATGCACCACTTTTATCCTGCTGTCTCTCTTAGCATAGCTATCACATATTTTTCCACTTTTATCGGTTGAACCATCGTCTATCAAGATGAGCTCGAAATCCCCAAAAGTCTGACTCAAAATGGAATCTATACACTTATTAACGTGCTCTTCTACGTTATAAACAGGTACTATTATACTTATCTCCGGCAAATTAAATCCTCCTTATGCCCCTTTATACATCCCATTCGAAAACCGTCTTAAATGGAGTCTTTAAATCCGTGCTAAATACTCTATGGATTGCCTCTATATTTGTTACCGCATTATCTACGGTTATTATGTTGGAAAGCCTTTGCTGAAATTTATAATCTTCCATAAATTCCACAGCTTTTACAAAATCCTCCCTACCCGAACGGCTCGACCCCATAAATATCAAACCCTTTTCAAGAATATCCCTCGTATTAATAGGAACCTTGTTCTCGCTCACACCCATAAGTATAGCCGTCCCCTGGGGAGTAATATATTTTATAATATCGTCTATCGCATAGGTGCTGCCCTCTCCCCCAACACATTCGAACGCATGGTCTACCTCAAATCCATCAGGCAGATCGTCCGTGGTGTACGACTCATGAACAAATGCAAACCTCGACAGTTTATCCCGGTTTTTACCCACAACGCATATTTTAGCATCAGGAATCAGCCTTCTCAGACAACAGCAAACTACATAAGATAGACTCCCACATCCCCAAACTCCTATGGTACCAAACTTTTTTTCAGTGTGCCTCATGAACCGGCCTATGGCATGAACCGCTACACTTACAAATTCACAAATGGCGGCAACTACCATATTAACCCCTTCAAAGGGAACCACTCTGTCGGGGCTCATACATACAAACTCTCTCATAAAACCATCGCAGCCACTGGACAAGAATTTCGAACCTCTGGCGTAATTTTCATATATACCCTCTATGTTCATTTGCGGTGCAACATTGGGAATTAAAACTACCTTTTGCCCTCTTGGAAAGGTGTTTGTCCCATCATAAACAACCTCCCCACAGCATTCGTGTATCAGTGCCATGGGTAATTTTTTATGCAGAATTTTAGCGTCACGGTTTCCCAGATAGTACCTTTGGTCAGCGTGGCAAACGGCCATATATCTAGGTCTTATCACGACTTTTTTACTAAAATCTTCATCGCTGTATTTCACAGCAAACATACCCGGGCTTACCAGTTGATATATATAATTTAACAATTCTCAATCCCTTCTCTCTGCATTAAACTATATTTTGTTAAGTTTTATGTCTTCTTCATTCACCATCGCCTGTGCAATTTTATAGTCCCCCACAGTCGTTATTTTGATATTGGAGCTCTCCCCCTCCACCAAATAAACGGGCTCATTCCCAAACAAAAATATCTTGCATGCGTCTGTAAGGACGGCTTTTTCCTCTTCACTGAGGCTTTTATATATTCTCTTAAGCTTCATCATATTAAAACTTTGCGGGGTTTGTCCCTGATAAAGATATTTTCTGTTGGGTATGTCCGATACTCTAACGCCATCCTTAGCTTCTACTATCGTATCTACGGCGGGAGCGGCAGTGTCACACGCGCCGTATTTTAAAGCACTGTCTATGTTCTCTTCTATGACCTTTAAGGTTACAAACGGTCTTACTGCATCATGGGTGACTATAACATGAGAATCATCTTCTCCAAACTCTTTTTCGGCTGCACTTATTATATTTATAATTGTATCATTTCTTGTGTCTCCGCCCTCAACGACAAAGATTTTTTCCCTGTCTATTTTATATTTTTCAAGCAAGTCATTCATATATACAGTCCAGTCACGATTGACCCCTATATAAATGTAATCTATCCTTCCGCACAAAATAAACTTTTCGATAGTATGAATTATAATAGGTTTGTTCCCCAAAAGCATAAACTGTTTAGGTACGCTTCCTATATTCATCCTTGACCCAATTCCCGCAGCAACAATCGCTCCAAATATCATTTATTATTCCCCCTTTAAATATTTAATGCCCTTATATTTTTTATAACTGTTCTCCAAATCTAAAAACACCACTTCATGATGAGGGGTTTGCTTCTCTTTCGGCGGCAACTTCATATAGTCTCCAAAAGCAGTTTTTAAATAGCAGTCATATCCTATCGGGATAGGCATCATCTCGCCCTCAAACTCCTTGTACACCGCCGACCGGAATGCCTCTTTCGGATATTCATTTTGCATATAGTGAGGTCCCGCACACAGTTCTGTTATTTTTTCGCACTCCGATATGGGATATTTACTCATCTGTTTTTCCGCATACTTAGCTATATTGTATCTGACGTTCTTATTAGGGACTAATTTTAGCAAAATCTTACCAATAATGCTCGCTGTTTTTCCATGATTTTGGGGCACCATTTGTGCCATATAAAGCGAATAAGCAAGTGCCCAGAATTTCTGAACCATGCGTTTCATTTTGCCTGCCGGACATCCGTCTAACGGAAAAACATCCATAGTTATCCCGTGGGCAATGTCCAGATTTTTCTGGTGAGGTTTTATCATTGTTGTATTATTATCCACAATAGTTGTAAATATATTACCTAAAAATTTATTTTTAACCGTCTTGAGACAAGAAAATCTTTGTGTATCAGCCTTTTTATTCCATAATGTATATAATTTTTCGTAATCATCCCTTGGCATGAAAATATCTATATCATCATCCCATGGGATAAATCCCTTATTTCTAAGTGTTCCTATACAGCACCCTCCGCAAAAGTAAAACAATAAATCATTATCCTCACAGAAATCCTTAAAATACTTGAGCATCTCAAGACTTTTCAGCTGTAAAAGCCGCAGTTCCCCCGGGGTCAGCTCCGGTGCTTTTTCGCTTTCAGACAAAGTTTTCTTACCTCCCCTTTTTGATTTTACTACCCTTAATTTTACTGTGTTGTGTTAAAATTTCGAAATTTAACTATTCCCACCAAAAAACCAAGACCATACGCAGTATGGATTATTTATCCGATATTTTAGACACACCCTCATTTTTAAAGGAAAAAATCATATCTAAAATCACATAAAGACTCATCATTACAGCAAATATAACGGCTATGGGTTTTGAAAATAACGAGCCTATCCCAAACAGCACCAAAAACAAGACAAACATCAGCGGAATTATATGAGAAATCCGTGCGGGTTTCCCATGCTTCTTTATAACGGCAACTTTCCACATTCCGTATTCAAAATACTGTTTAAAAAGGTCTTTATAGCTGCTTCTCGGGTAGTATACGCTCTTTATATTGGGCGTGATGAAAATTTTCATGCCGTTTTCAATCATCGTGAAACTTAAGTCATCATCTTCGTTTCTTATAAACCTCTCATCATAGCACCCTATCTTTTCTATATCACTCTTCTTAAACGAACCTAAAAAAACCGTATCTGAAAGTCCTTCATAATTGGTTCTGTGGTTATTGCCACCGCCCATCGCAAATTTTGAATGATAGGCAGACGCAATTACTGACTGCAGTCCCCCTTTTCCTCTGACTACAGTCGGCCCTCCTACGTTATGCGCACCGGTTTTCTTAAGATACTTAATGCAGCTAGATACATAATCATTAGCGTATTTACTGTGCGCGTCCATTCTCACTATGTATTCCCCACAGGCGGACTTTATCCCGATGTTTAGCGCATACTGCAAAAATTTATTCGGGTTATCAAGAAGACGGATATTATTAAATTTTCCCATATAACCCTTTATAATCTCTGCCGTGTCGTCCTCTGAAGCTCCGTCTATGAATATTACCTCCATTTTATCCTGAGGGTAGTCCTGCAAGGTAACAGACTCCAAACACCCAACTATATAGTTGTGTTCATTCCTGACGGGTATAATCACAGAAACTTCAACTTTAGACGATTCCAAAATGTATCCACCCTTTTTAATAAAATGACTTGATAATTCCGGTGCATTCTCTCTTAAAATTACTAAAAATTACTTCCCCATTTCTAAAATGCCAAACACGATTTTACAACTTTCTATGTTTAATCCCTAAAATTCACTAACTGTTGTAAATACTGTCTCTGGATTTTGACCTTAAAATATCACTTTGTTCGCTTTGACCAAAAAAACTCCATCGCTTTTGATGGCTATTCGAAAATGAACAGGATTTACGAAAAATTACGGATAGAGTCGCTTCCATAGCTGCATTTTTAGGTTCAAACGAAGCATCTTCATTTGTAAATTCCGGCACGGGTTCATACATAACCTCTCTAGAAATAATCCTCATTCCAGATTGAGCCTCAAAAAACGAACCATCGCTGTCTTGCAGTACAGGTTTGAATATGAAGCGGTTCAAAGCAGAAACCGGGAAACATGTCTCACCAAATATGAACCGCCTGGGAGTTCCCTCTCTGTCCCAAGCCTGTTTTAGACGTCTTACTTCTTTGCTGAAAAGGCAACTGGGCTTGTTATACCTCTCTAACTCATCTTTGTAGCACTCAAGCTCATTTTCATATACACTGTATATCTCTTTAACCGAAACGTGGCTAAATAAGGTATCTATAAATTCTCGGTCTATTGGGTCATCAAGATTTAGTATGATATTATTCTCCGCCAAAATGTTCCTCGCTGCAACTTCAATAGCCTGATAATTATCAGCATAATTATCAGCTACCGCAGATGCCGAATATGGATTATCCCCTATATCATATAGTTTGCGTACGAGCCCCCGTTTGAGCGGTATAGTATAAGACCTAACCTTAGCGTGCCTCTCCTCTAGCTTATCAAATCTCTCTGCCCACTGAACAATATCCTCTAACAAATCTTTATTTTTAATCTGATTGCGCTGCTCCTCCGGTATTCCAAAAGCACTGGAGCTTTTAAATAAAAAACATCCCGCCAACATAAATGCCGGTACACAAACTGCCAACTTACAGAGAAATTTGAATCTCACAAAAAACACTCACCTTTATAATAATTTTCGCTAAATTTTAGCATTGCAGTTATTATAACAGTGCCCGGCATAAAAATCAACATAATTTCAATGCTGCTATTGCACTGCGCACGGTTGTATATACCCCCATATCTGTTCAGTCACGGACAAATAAAATGGCAAAATAAATTTTTAGTATTGACTTAGTGGAAATTTTGTGGTAGTTTATATAGTAGACTGTTGGTAGATTATCTCGTTTGATTTGGGTAGTTACTTAAAATATTTATTGATAAAAGGAGAGATTGTTTTGGCAAATATCAAGTCAGCTAAAAAAAGAATTATTGTTAACAAGAAAAATGAACTGAGAAATAAAATGTTTAAATCCATGCTGAAAACCAGCATTCGCAAAATCGAAAGCACTGAGGGAAAAGATAAAGAATATGCAGTTAAGTTGGCGCTTAAGTACTTGGACAGGGCTGTAAGTAAGAAAATTTTAAAGAGAAATACTGCAGACAGAAAAAAGTCCCTCTTAATGAAAAGGTACAACCAGGCGGTATAATAATATTAACCATATGAGTATCTCCCCAAAGCTTCGGCCTATTTGGGGAGTGTTTTGTTGCCTATTAAAATTAATCTTTTGACAGTGATATTCATAGTAGAATAACCCGAAAACAAGAGAGAACTACTTTGCAAAATAATGAAGTTTACAGCAATTGGAGCATTGATTCCTACGTACCTAAAATACAGACTTAATTTTTGTATTTTTAGGTTATTTCACTATATCCAACAGCAGAGATTGTGTTAAAAATAGCCAATAAAAAATTCCTAGTAATGCTTAGTTTTTATAAAGCGCTGAATAATTGTACAAATATGTAGAATAATATCAGTATTATTTTATAAAACATAAACATCGACAAAGGAATGGTGATAATAATGAGTTCAAGAGCTGTAATAGCGTTGGGTGGGAATGCCCTGGGAAATACCCCCGACGAACAAATGAAAAAGATAGAAAAAGCTGCCCCTCATATAGCAGAATTGATTTCACAAGGTTATGAAATTGTAGTGACTCATGGAAATGGACCTCAAGTAGGAATGATAAATCTAGCTTTTGATGAAAGTTCAAAGTCAAATGACAAAATATCAAATATGGATTTGCCTGAATGCAGTGCAATGAGCCAAGGTTATATTGGTTATCATATGCAAAATAAAATACAGGTCGAAATGCACAAGCACGGCATAGACCAACAAACCGCCGCCATAATAACTCAGATGGAGGTGGACAAGGATGACCCTGCATTTTTAAATCCGACTAAACCAATAGGCTCCTATTATACAAAGAGCCAGGCCGAAAAAATTGCCGAAAATGACCCTCTTTTTACTTACAAGGAGGATTCGGGTCGCGGTTACAGACGAACTGTAGCATCACCGAAACCAGTGGATATTGTAGAAAAGGACGTTATATTAAATCTCCTTAAAAATAACTTCGTGGTAATCGCTTGCGGTGGAGGCGGAATTCCCGTAGTCAAATCAGGCGACAAATACGAAGGCGTAGACGCAGTAATCGATAAGGACCTAGCAGCAGCAAAACTCGCCGAACTCATCGACGCAGACTATCTGATGGTGCTGACTGCGGTCGATAAAGTATGCTTGAATTTCAATAAAGAAAATCAAAAAGAGGTCGACATTATGACGGCTGATGAAGCGGAAAAATATTGTGCCGAGGGTCAATTTGCCCCGGGAAGTATGCTGCCTAAAGTCCAGGCAGCCGTGGAATTCGTAAAAAGCGGAGAAAATAAAAAGTCATTAATATGCTCTCTAGACAAAGTGGAATTCGCAATAAAGGGAGAAACCGGAACTACTATCACCGGCAACTAAGTTTCGGGGTATATAATCAATCTATCAAGCTATAAAACAGTGCCGCAGCTAACCACAAAATACTCAGCTATCTGAAAAAAGTGGTTTTTGCCTGCGGTACCGCAAATTTAAATCTTACTCTCGAAATTTATTACACCAATTCGACTCATTTACCAGGGGTAGAACATATATGTTCTGCAGTGTACAGCCTTTTTACCATAATTGTCCCCTATAAATAGCCCTACCTTTCTGCCTGCACCGGAACTGCGATTGCTAAACAAACAAACTTCACAGTCTCTTACTTTTCCCTTAGGGGCATTATATCCTGCAATTCCGCCCACGAAATCTGTTAATGCAAAGAGTTGTGCCGCACTGCTGCAGTGCTCAACCCAACCGGCATTACATGCAACTAATCCTCCGACATTGCCGTAGCCAGTGAATCTACAGCTCGACGCAACATTTAAATTTCGCACGACCCCGTAATCTCCAAGGTAACCCACTACACTTATGCCATAATATCCCGGGTAATTTAATGTTAAATTTCTTATCCAATGTCCATTCCCGTTTATCGTTCCCTGGAAACACGTACAATAAGTCCCTATAGGCACAAACTCCGTGTTACTAAAATCTATATCATTAACTATTTCTATCGTACAGCCCTGGAAGGTCCACCTTTGAGTTGACACCATATAGGAAACCCAGTTAAGTTCACGGGCATTTCTTATAGGATACTTGTATCCCACCGGGGAAACTGCAGCACATGTTGCGTCCGGATACAGATAATTTTGTATATACACATTGGTAGTTTGCTTATCGGGAGTACCCTGATAACAGAATGCAGCCGAAACGCCCTGAGCAAAACACGCAAACCCAAACATCCCGAAGCCCAGCAGACCGGATAAAAACCTTTTGTTCATGAAAAAGATCACTCCCATTGATAATACTAATTTTATTATACCACAATATATATTCAATGTCAATTAATTTGGTAGGTGAGACCAAAAATCAATCTTCGCGGTAAATTGCCCAAAATTTTCTCGCCGTTAGAGTTAGTATTATGCTAACCGCCTGAAATTTTGACAGATATTATATAACTCCATAATCGTTCAGAGAGGGTCGGCAGCTTCCTATTGCGAAAATAAATTTTAAGTTTATAATAATTTATCTTTCAGTTCCTTGAAAGAATATCGCTAAAGTTCCGGGGCCCGCATGTGAGCCTATTACCGGCCCTATCATATTTAAAAGCACATTTTTCACCCCGTATTTATTCCTAACTATATCAGCAGCTCTTTGTGCCTCTTCTTCGCAGTCCCCGTGGCTGATAAAAATTTCTTGATTTTCTAAATCCAGTCCCGTTTTTCCCAGCTTTTCAATGAGTATGTCAACAGATTTTTTGCGTCCTCTGGCCTTGCTCACAAGAACAAGTTTTCCGGCATTATCAACATGCAAAATAGGTTTTATACTCAGCATACTGCCAAACAACGCAGATGCAGCAGAAACTCTTCCCCCTCGGTGAAGATGGTATAAATCATCAACGGTAAACCAGTGGCAGATATTTTTCTTCTTATTTTCCAACCACTTACCCAAACTTTCTATATCAGTGCCCTTGCGTTTTTCCTTCACAGCCAAGTAAACAAGCAATCCCTCTCCAAGCGAAGCACATAGCGAATCCACAATTATGATTTTTCTATCCGGGTACTGATGTTTAAGTTCATCAGATGCAATTACCGCAGATGAGTATGTCCCGCTAAGCCCGGAAGAAAACGCTATATATAAAATATCCATTCCATTATCAAGATGCCTTTTAAAAACTTTTATAAAATCGTCAGGGTTTATCTGGGACGTTACGGAAGCTTCTCCGCTGCGCAGCCGTTTATAAAATTCTTTGATTTCCATGTCACGTCCATCGGCATAATCTCCATAGGTCTTCCCCGCAATGGTGAATTTTAGGGGCAAAACTTCAATCTCAAGCTGATTTATCATGTCACTGCTAAAGTCAGTCGTAGAATCTGTAATTATTACATAGCTACTCATATATGCACCTCAGAAAGTTAAAATCTTGCTTTCTACTATATCATAAAATTAAATATATAATCAATACTCCAAAAAATATGAGAGTGCCATAAACGAGAATAGAGTTCTTACCTATAGGTTGGTAAGGATAAATTTCACCAAAACTTATTTAAATTTATACCATCGAAACCAAAAAATTAATCTTGCTTTATATCTTCCCAAGCAAATTCGGAGGTGACATTTGTATAATTTTAATCTTCTCTATCTTTCAGTGAGAACTCTCAAAGAGGATATAATGTTAGGGAATTAGTGAAACCCAGTGATTGTTTTAGCGTAAAATATCTTAAAATAGCAATTTAAAAGAACCCGTTTTTTTCTTTGGTTGTTGTATATCCACGCAAGTGGCACTGGTAGGCCTGACCGCAAACTTGACATAATTTTGAGTTTATTATAATGTATAGTGTAATGTAAAACTAAGATTCTATTTTGTGGGAGGGAATCTTTTTAGTGGCACTGAAAGACATTAAATCTATGACATTATCTGAACTATGCGCGGACTTCACGGACAACAGTATAGAAAAATACCGTGCAAAACAGGTTTATGAGTGGATTAAAAAGGGAGTCTCGTCCTTTGATGAAATGACGAATATTTCACTTACCATGAGAGAAGTCCTAAAACGCAAGTATATTTTTTATGATGTGCAAATTGAAAAGAAACTCGTCTCCCGCAAAGATGGTACGGTCAAGTATTTATTCGGACTGTTCGATGGAGGGTTTATAGAATCTGTTCTCATGAAATATAAGTATGGGTATTGTGTTTGTATATCTACACAGGTCGGCTGCAAAATGGGATGCGTGTTTTGTGCTACGGGAAAAGATAGATTTTTAAGGAATTTATATCCCTCAGAAATGATTTCTCAGATTCAGAAAATACAAAATGACAATAATATAAAAGTTTCTCGTGTGGTAATGATGGGTATGGGCGAACCCCTCGATAATTATGATAATTCGCTTCGGTTCTTAAAATTGGTTTCGTCGGAGGATGGGCTTAATATCGGTATGAGACATATTTCCCTATCAACTTGCGGCGTGGTTGATAAAATTTACTTATTGGCACGGGAAAAATTACAGCTTACACTCTCAGTCTCGCTCCATGCACCTAATGATGAATTAAGGAATAAAATCATGCCTATTAACAGAAAATGGAGTATAGGTGATATTATAAAAGCATGCAGATATTATGCCGAAAATACCGGACGCAGAATATCATTTGAGTATGCGATGATCGATGGGCTGAATGACAAAAAAGAAAATGCCCTTGAGCTCTCCAGACTGCTTAAAGGAATTTTGTGCCATGTTAACCTTATCCCTGTAAACAGTATAGATGAGAGCAGTTTTAAAAAAAGTACAACCAATAAAATCAGAGAGTTTTGTGATGTTTTGATTGACAACGGCGTCAATACAACTATTCGAAGAACCCTGGGCCCCGACATAAATGCTTCATGTGGGCAGTTAAGACAGAGAATAATGGTCGAAAAGGAGCAGTAAGAATGGATGTGTACGGTAAAAGCGATATCGGAACCGTTAGAAGTGCTAATCAGGACGATATAAAATATAGAAAGATAAATGACCAAGTATTATGGGTGGTCGTGTGCGATGGAATGGGCGGCGTGAGCGGCGGAGAAATAGCCAGCTCCATTGCGGTGGACGAAATCTCAAATGAATTTGACGACAAACTTCAAACATCAAATCTCGAAACGGATATTAAATCTATTATGATTCTCGCCATAAGCAACGCTAATCGGAAAATCCGGGAGGCTGCGCAGGAAGATCCGCAATATAAAAATATGGGCACGACGGTGGTTGCCTTGGTTTTGGAGGGCAGAACCGCTCATATAGTGAGTTTGGGAGACAGCAGGGCTTATGTCATTGACAACTCCGGGATAAATCAAATCACAGTTGACCACTCCGTAGTACAAGAACTGGTGGACAAAGGCGAAATAACAAAAACCGAAGCTGTATCTTATCCTCAAAGAAATATAATTACAAAAGCACTCGGGACAAACCCTGATGCTGAACCGGATTATATAGATTATCATCTGCGCAGCGGAGAAAGTATATTAATGTGTACTGACGGTCTTACAAATGAACTCTCAGATGAGGAAATACACAGTATAGTAATATCAAATATCCCGTGCGAAATCCCGGACAAACTGATTGAAGAAGCCAATAACCGACGGGGAGCAGATAATATAACCGCAGCCTTTATAATCTAGCATGAAAGGGGTGATTCGGGTGCTTCTAGACGAAAAAAAAGTAAAAAATTTTGATGACCATAGAGGAATGATTTTAGATTCCAGATATGAAATATATGAGTATCTGGGTAAGGGTGCAACGGCGCTTGTATATCTGGCAAGAGATTTAGCCCGGGACAGATGGGTTGCCGTGAAAATTCTTCGCTCCAAGTGTATGCCCAAAGGTAAACAAATAGATGCTGAAAAAAATCAAAAATATATTTTAAGGTTCAAAAATGAGGCTCAGGCTATAGGGCTTATCGACCACGAGAGAATCGTGAAAATAGAGAAAATTAAATTAGATACACAAATCCCTTATATAGTGTCTGAATATGTAAATGGTCCTAATCTGATGGGGTACATCGAATATAAAAAGCAAATCGATATACACTACTGCGTAAAATATATAAAACAGATTCTCGAAGGGCTGTCATATCTGCATAAAAAAGGGGTTATACATAAGGATATCCGTCCGCAAAATATCCTTTTGTCTGACCGTGACAATATAAAAATTTTGGACCTGGGGGTTTCCGACTTTCCGGGCAATGAACCTTTATCTCCATTTTACAGAGATATGGGTGATGTACGCTATTTATCTCCCGAAATAATCAACGGGGAGGATTATGACCACAGAATAGATATATACTCCGTGGGGATATTGTTTTACAGACTCCTTGCAAATAAACTCCCCTTTGATTCACACCGAAGTGTAGCCATAACTCTTATGCACAGGAAAAAAGAGCCTAAATCACTCACAGGGATAAATCCCGATGTCCCCGAAGGACTGGAAAGGATAGTATTAAAAGCAATGGAAAAAAAGCCCGAAAATCGATACCGTACTGCGGACGACATGATTGAGGCAATAAATAACTATCAAAACGCACAGTAAAATGCTAAAGGAGCGAATGTTTTGGATAAGTATACCGGGAAAAGACTCGATTCAAGATATGAAATACACGAACTTATAGGCGTCGGAGGAATGGCTGTTGTCTATAAGGCTTATGACATAGAAGAGGACAAGATAGTTGCAATAAAGATACTTAAAGATGAGTATCTCGGCAACAAAGAGTTTATTAAAAGTTTTAAAAATGAGTCTAAAGCTATTGCGGTTCTCTCGCATCCTAATATCGTCAAGGTGTATGATGTGAGCTTCGGAACCAAAATGCAATACATCGTTATGGAGTATATTGACGGTATAACGCTTAAAGAGTATATCGCCAGACAAAAAGAAATAAAATATAATGAAGCTGTACATTTTATCGGACAGATTCTCTGTGCATTAAAACACGCCCACAATAAGGGAATTATCCACAGAGATATAAAACCTCAGAATATTATGCTCCTTAAGGATGGAAATATAAAAGTAACAGATTTTGGAATAGCCAGGTTCTGTACAAATGAAACTCAGACTATGCTCGATAGAGCAATAGGTTCCGTGCATTATATAGCTCCCGAACAGGCTCGTGGCGGTATAACAGATGAAAAGGCTGATATTTATTCTGTCGGGGTCATGCTGTATGAAATGCTTACAGGCAAACTCCCCTTTGAGGCGGATAATGTTGTATCCGTGGCCATAATGCAGATGCAGACAAAACCTAAGCCTCCCAGAGAAATAAATCCGGATATACCTATCGGTCTCGAAGAAATTACCCTCCATGCAATGGAAAAAAATCCCATCAAGAGATATCAGTCAGCAGACTCTATGCTCCAGGATATCGAAAAGTTTCAGGAAAACCCCAATATAAAATTTGGATATAAGTGCTTTGTCGACGATAACCCTACAAAATATATAGAGGCAGTGGGGAAAAATAAAACATCCGTGAACCCTTATGGAGATAATTTCGACTACTCAGAAAACGAAAAGAAAAAAAAGTCCCGTACTGTGGTTATAATGGGGGGAATTGCTTCTGCTGTAGTCCTCTTTGCACTGGTCTTTATATTGATAACTGTATTTAATTCGTG
Source organism: uncultured Eubacteriales bacterium (assembly GCA_949422855.1). Lineage (GTDB taxonomy): Bacteria > Bacillota > Clostridia > Oscillospirales > Acutalibacteraceae > CASPLG01. The sequence goes on from CASPLG010000002.1 coordinate 45,954, forward strand.
CGGCAGAAAACCTGCCAAGGATGTCGAAGTGCCTAATTTTATAGGGATGAAGCTCTCTGATGTTCAGAATAACCCACAATATAAGTTCGTCTTTAAAGTCGAGTCTGTTTATGATTCTAACAAGCCTGAGGGATTAATCATAGACCAAGACCCTGAACCCAGCACAAAAAAAGTCAAGGAAGGTGGAACTATCCTACTAAAAGTAAACAGTTCGGGAGTGCTTGTTACTGTCCCGGCGCTAAAAGGTGCTACGGAAGAGATTGCTAAAGCGAGACTTTCTAATTCAGGGCTTAAAAGCGAGACCCTGATGGTTGTAGACGATGAGACCGCTGCGGGAATTGTAAGAGGGTCTGACCCACAAGAAGGAAGCAAGGTTACAGCAGATTCAACCGTCAGAATATACGTAAGTAAAGGCCCTGCGGCGCAGAAAATTAACGTGCCTGATGTGATAAACAAGTCTCTGGCCGCCGCAAAAAACGATTTGGAATCCGCAGGGTTAAAGGTTTCTGAAAATATATCCTATGAGGAAAGTGAAAAGGCAAAAGATATTGTTATATCCACTGACCCGCTGCCCGGCGTACCGGTCGATAGTGGAAGCCCCATTAGAATTACAGTGAGCTCCGGAGCGAAAAAAGAACGCACCATAGACATAAGCGTGGATTTACCTACGGCAGTCAAAAGGAGCGTAAGGATAGATGCATATATAGACGGGGCTCCCAACAAATCTGAGGAGCTGGTCCCGGCATATGGTGCGTCCTATGTTGTGTCGGTTAAGGGCAGTTCAGGTAAAAAAACCGTCACCATCGTTATTGAAGAGCAGAAGTATCGTGTTTATGAGGTGGATTTCGATGCTTCGACAAATAATGTGAGAAAAATTGAGGCTAACCCTTTTAAAAGCAATAATTCGTCAAGGGAAAACCCTCAAACCGAAAACGACGCTCAGAATAATAACGAAACAGAAGACGAAAATCAAATATATGCAAATTCTACCATTTCCGCGTTCAACCACGCACGAAACAAAACAAACTAATTCTGTAAAATATGAAAATCATGAATATTTATGTATACACAACCACATAAAATATCTTAAATTCGCCTTTATTTACTCTAAATTTTTATCATTTATGAGGTTAGAATAATTCTGTGGAGTAAATTTTTATGGCGAAATTTGATTATTTATTGCGTTGACTTTTCCTAAGAAATATATTAATATATCTTGGTTGAGATGTCGTTATTTTGATAGTATGTACAAGTAATTATTTATAATATGCTCGTTTCGGATGGATGTGTTCGTGTGCAATTTATTTAATATGATGGTTAGGGGTGAACAATCTTGGATAAAATAGTTATATCCGGGGGAAATAAATTAAGCGGGGAAGTCACAATAAGCGGTGCGAAAAATGCAGCTGTTGCCATAATACCTGCAGTTGTTTTGTCAGATGGCGTCTGCAGGATTGAAAATATACCAAATATAAGTGATATTACTCTTATAGGAAAAATACTTACCGATTTGGGCGCTCAAGTCAAAATGGTAAATAAAAATACTTTGGAGATTGATCCCCGCAGAATAGTATCGCCGGTCGCTTCCGGCGAACTTATGAGACGTATGCGTGCTTCGTGCTACTTATTGGGGACTCTTTTAGGTAAGTTTTCTCATGCCGTGGTGTCTTTGCCCGGTGGGTGCAATTTTGGGGTCAGACCTATTGACCAGCATCTCAAAGGCTTTGTGGCTCTTGGTGCGAAATATAAATTAGACGGCGGGATGGTTCATGTAAGCTGTGATAAGCTGCGTGGGAATAATATTTACATGGATGTAGTTTCTGTGGGAGCTACTGTCAATATTATGCTCGCTGCCGTAAAAGCTGAAGGGCTTACAGTCATAGAAAACGCAGCTAAAGAACCTCATATTGTCGATTTAGCCAACTTTTTGAATTGTATGGGTGCCGATATTTGCGGTGCAGGAACTGACGTTATAAAAATAAGAGGGGTTAAGCATCTACATGGTACTACGTATTCAATAATTCCCGATCAGATAGAAGCAGGAACCTATTTAGCGGCTGCGACTGCAACCGGAGGTAGCATAACCATAAATAACGTTATACCAAAACATCTGGAATCCATAACGGCTAAGTTAGAAGAAATGGGCGCCGTTTTGGAGGAAAATGGCGACAGTATAAAACTTCGCAGAGATGGTCCCCTCAACAAATGCAATGTCAAAACTATGCCTTACCCCGGTTTCCCAACCGACATGCAGCCTCAGATTACGACGCTTTTATCAATGGCAAGTGGGACAAGTATTGTCAATGAAGCGGTTTGGGACAACAGATTCAGATATGTCGAGGAACTAAAAAGAATGGGTGCTCAAATCTCGGTTGATGGCAAAATTGCAGTCGTAGAGGGCGTTAAGAGCCTCAAGGGAGCCCCCGTCAAAGCGACCGATCTCAGAGCAGGAGCAGCTCTTATAATTGCAGGACTAGCGGCAGAGGGTGTGACCGTTATAGATGATATAAGCCACATAGAAAGAGGATATGAAAATGTAGTCGAAAAGTTTATTGGATTGGGCGCCGATATAAAAAAGTCAACTTGTGAAGAACAGGTTGAAACTAAAGCAGCAGCTTTGTAATTAGAAAGTTATTATAATGTCGATTTTTGGGAATATATGCATATAATTGTTAAAAATAGTAAAGTTATTATATAAAATACTATAAGTTTTCCTGTTTCGTGCGCAGCGGTCAGGGTGCATTATCAAATAATTACTGCTGTGTTTTATTTGTAGTCTTTTTGAAATTATACCCTTATAGTGTATATTTGTATATTTTACTACCACAAATTTATAAAAGAGAAAATTAAAATAGAGGAGAAGTTTATTTGGCTAGATTATACCCTCTGTTCAGCGGGAGCAGTGGAAATAGCGTTTATATAAGCCACCGTGGAGAAGGAGTTCTCATAGATGCCGGCAGAAGCGCTAAGCAAATAGAGAAATGCTTGATTGACAGCGGTATAAACATAAATTCCATAAGATCTATTTTTATTACACACGAACATAATGACCACATTAGCGCACTTAAGGTCTTTGCTTCTCGTTATGCAATAAAAGTTTATGCATCTAAGGGAACTTTATTGGCTCTGGAAAAAAAAGGAGTTCTAAATGGCAGATTTTCTTGTGAAGTCATTCCCAGCGAAGGAATATGCAGCGAATCAATGCATGTTGTCCCCTTCAAGACTTCCCATGACTGCTGTGAAGGAGCCGGATATGTTATAAATTTATCCGGAGGTGCAAAAGTTGGCGTTTGTACTGATTTGGGCTATATTTCCCCTGAGGTGAAAAAAGCTATTTGTGGATGTAATGTACTGGTTATAGAGTCTAATCATGATGTTAATATGCTCAGAAATTGCCCCTATCCGTATTATTTGAAAAAAAGAATTCTATCCGAAAAAGGACACCTGTCAAACAAAGCTTGTGCTGCAATTTTGCCGTATCTAGTTAATAAGGGTCTTAGCAGAATTGTTTTATCTCATCTAAGCGAGCACAGCAATACATATGAGTTGGCATTTAATTCATCTCTGGAGATGCTCAGGGCAGAAGGTATGGATATTAACAGAGACTTTACCCTAAATGTCGCTCCTAAACTTAATTCTGGCGGAGAAAAACTTATATTCTAAAAAATTATATCTCCCCAGCACTCTCTACAGCAGCGTCACTTTGCAAATATCGGTTATGTGCTTTCGCTCATTTTTGTCAGACGATAAAAAGAATCAAAAAATGTCCGGAAAGAGACTGCAATTTGCCTTCTGATACCCCCTTAAACAACCGGTCATAACCCGGACCCAGTCCCCTTAAATTCCCTGACCATACTAAACAACCTGTCCTTTTCGAATTTCGGATTTATTGACGGTGACTGCAGAAGAATCTACCCTGCTGAGGACTTTCTGTGCCTCGGCACAAAAGAACATTTTATAACAATAAAACCCACAACTATATTTGAACAGTATGTTATTAATCTGCATAGTATCATCGCTAACGGTAGTGAATCATAGCCAAAAAAATTTCGGAAAAGCATAATAAAACTGCCCTCATATGTGCCGGCTGACCCCGGAAGCGGCGTGTACGATGAAATCATTGTTACAAATGCTTGGGTTGCAATCATATCAATTATAGGGAATCCCCGGTAACCAAATGCCTTGTAGATGAAAAACGGTACCGAAAATAAAGAGGTAAACTGTAAAAACGTAAATAAATAAAGCTTTAAAGTCAGGTATTTGTTTTTTCGCATGGAATTATTGTTCTCTATAAATAAATTAAGCTGATTTTCTGTTTTTTTCCGTAGCTGCTCAGAGTCTTTGATTACTTTAATTTTAGATAGTATTTTACAAAAGGTAAATATGATTTTGCTAGTAAAATCTTTATTAACGTAGAATAAAATAAGAATTCCCACAATGAAACATTGCGAAATAAATCCAATTAGCGACAATGTTATAAATCCCGGAACCTCAAAGCCAAACATACTAAACTTAGAGACAATAGTAATTAGCGAATATATAGCCATGCCGGATTGATATATCAAAAATTTTCTTACTAAAATTGATATCGCTGAACCGGCTGTAAGACCCTGCTTCGTTAAATATAGTATTTGCATTGGCTGCCCTCCCGCACCGAGCGGAGTCACAGCACTGAAATACTGACCCGTCATGGTGAGCTTGAAAGCCATAAACAGACTGTATTTTTTATGGTATACATCCGATAGTATCTCCCTTAAGACCAGACTGTCAAAAAGCCACGACATAAACATAGCTACAGCTGAAGCCATCAGCCAAAAATGATCTAGTTTAGGAATTGCCTCCATTAACTGTAAAAGATTATTATTATTTATGCAAAAGTAAACTAGAATTCCCACAGATACTATGAGCAAAATTATATTTATAATACTGTTTAATTTGTTTTTTTTATCCAAATAAAGATTTCCTTTCTTTGTATAGGCCTTTTTAGTGTAAATAATACTCATTTGAGTTTGTATTTGATGTTTTGCGGCGGTTCACATATAGGATAGGGAATTTCCGGTATATCAACTGCTGACGGAATAAATTTATCTCCGGCAAAATAATCTATCGATTTAGTTGCAGCAGCTATATTATCAATAAATCCTTCCATATTTCCGGCACTTGTGTGCATCTGCAGAATAAAATAATAAGTTACAAGTTTTACTCTCTGAGAATAAATCCATACCCTGTTTTTATATTTTTCGTAGTCCCCTTGGTTTTCAAAAAAATTTCGCATCACACCCAAAGAGCGTACAAAATCTCTTATTTTACATATATTCATCGTGTTTAAAATGCTGTTTTTCCTGCTGGTATAGTTATATAAAGCCTTCCCTAAAAGAACAATTTTATCAGCATGGTAGAAAAGTCTGGGAGAAGTTGCAATATCCTCAAAATACATATCGTAAAATCTTATGTTATGCTCAAAAAAAATAGATCGCTTACATAGTTTATTCCACGCAAAATAATGTACTCCAAAATCTAAAATTAATTTCTTAAGAGCCTTTGTGTTCGAAAACGTCCCGGGTATAGAGGTTAGCGGCATATAAACTTTCATGTTTTTCTCCGGAAAATAATAGTTGAAATTGCAACACACTATATCAGCATCGTTCTTTACCGCCGCACTGTATAAACATTCTATAAAATTTGGTTCAATATAGTCGTCACTATCCATAAACGCTATATATTTTCCCTTGCTTACATTTAATCCCACGTTCCTGGCTGCAGAAAGACCTTTGTTTTTTTGATCTATCACTATGAAGTTTGTGTTTCTTTCACAAAACTTATCTATAATCTTGCTGCTCCCATCAGTAGAACCGTCGTTTACTATTATGACTTCTATATTTTCCATCGTCTGATTCTCAACAGACAAAAGTGCCTTTTCTAAATAATCCTCTACATTGTATACAGGAATTATTAAACTTACCTTCGGATTTTTTGAATTTAAATTTCCATACATTTTTTCGGTTCTCCTTGTAAATCAAAAAAACTTATAAATTAATTTTAGTAATTTTTATTTATTATTTCAAGTGTTTATCTAAAAATTTGTGCCACATGCAATCAATTTTATAATTGATAAGAAAATTTCACCAAAACATTTAATTATATTTGTATCACACTGATAATGTAAATATATACACGGTATCCTATAAAAACAAGATATTAAAAATCTGAATACTAAATACATATAATTAAATTTGTATATATTATAAATATTTTTCTCTAAGAGAAAGTTTTTAACCGATTTAAGTACCAGAATGTATTCCTTTAGCTGGCTGAGCGACATAAAATGCGTAATGCTGGAAGAGTGTTTCCTGTAATTGTACAGAGGTATATTTATTATATATATTTTGTCCGAAAAATAAAACATTTTCATCGTGAAAAGTATGTCCTCAAAACACCTATTTGTAAACAAAACTCTATTATCTTCAACCATTCTCCTGCGAAACATCTTATTCCAAAGAAAAAAATGCATAGAGGTGTCCTTTAACAAAGAATGTATGAGTTTTTTTGCGGAGTAGTTCCCTTGCCGTCTGCTAAAAACATTTTTTGTTTTACGATTTTTTTCATCTATATAGTAGTAGTTACAGCATACTATATCTGAGTTATATTTTAGTGCAGTTTTATACATTAGCTCAATAAAATTTCTCTCAATTACATCATCACTATCAATAAAACATACGTATTCTCCCCTCGCAAGGGACACACCTAGGTTTCTTACATAAGCAACTCCCATATTCTTTTCTAAATTTATATCTTTTATATAGTCCATTTCATACTTGCATTGTTCTACAATTTTTGCAGAACCATCCGTAGAAGCATCGTTTATTATAATTAATTCAAAGTTCCTCAGCGTCTGCACCTTTATTGAATCCAGGGCCTGCCTCAAAAATTTTTCACTGTTATAAACCGGCATCACTATGCTAACTTTAGGGTACATATAATCTGCACACAATTTTCTATGAAACCTCACTCACTATTTTTTTGAATTCTGGAAAATGGAAATGAAATTAATATAGTAAAGAAATATGTGATTACTCGCCACAAAAGTACAGCCGGTTTTATAGTTTTATCTGTAAAAAATTCGCCGAAGAAAATTAAAAAACCTCCCTCAGCAGCCCCCGACCCCCCCGGCAGCGGTGTGAACGAGGAAATCATAGTAACAAAAGCCTGCGATGCTATCATATCAAATATATTGGCACCCCTAAAATGAAATGCACGATAAATGCAATATGGTACAACAAACATACAAGTGATTTGTATAGCAGTTAAAACGTAGGTCTCTAATACCAATGTTTGATTTCTGTATAGCCGGTCGTTATTTACGTGAAAGTATTCCAGCTGAACCTCTATATCTCTGATTTTTTTGTCCGAGTCTTTTATCAAATGCAGCCTCTCCAGGGTCTTAACCGCCTTATTGATGGTTCTGAAAGTCAAATTCCTATTGAATGAGAAAAAAAGCACTACCACTATTACAAATGCCTGTGAACAAAAGCCAAAAATAGAAAGCCCCCTCATCACATGTATTGCACTACCCTTAAACAAGTATGACTTTAAAAATATCGTAAGTGCTCCGTATATTGTCAGCGTGGACTGATATACAAGAAATTTCTGAACTAGAGCCGAAGTTGCATGTCCCGGGTCAAGCCCCTGAGAAGACATAGCATATATCTGCATGGGCTGACCACCCGATGCCCCCGGGGTAATAGCACTGAAAAACTGACCCACCATACACGATTTAAATGCATTCTTAAAAGAATAAAATCTATTTGTGGTATTGGCAAACCTAAATATCAAATATGCATCAATTAGTATATTTAGTAAATGACACACCACCGCCATCATCAGCCACAATTTATTGAATTCTCTTGAGCTTTTGATAAGATCAAATAAGCCGTTCTCTGATACACAAAAATATACCAGTATTGATACCGACAAAACTAGCATTGATATATTAAAAAGCTTTTTTCTATCAAAAAATTGAGCCACTTAATATTCCTCCATGCGGGAAAACGGATGCCACTTAAGATAAATTCTGTTTTAAATGATACATATATTTCTCGAAATAGTCAAGTGTTGATGATTAGCGACAGTGCTCTAAAAAGTGAGATGATATTGAAAAGTTGATAAAAATACTGCGGTTAGTTTTTGTAAAGTGCTTCCAATTAGGTATTTATTACAAAATAATCCTATCAACAATAAAAAAATAAGGTTTTAGGCTATAATTGATAAAATAAATGACACAGCGTCTGTCTGGATAAAAGGGACAGTCGATTTTTTACTGTACGCAGAAAACCACCGGATATACATACCGGTGGATGTCTATCGTGATTAAAATCAGTTCTCAATAAGGAAATCCCAAAATGTCCTCCCACCTACAGATGCCCTTTTTATAACCTTACAAACTGTCGCTATTTCAGACGGACTGGCCATTTTTCCGTTTTCATCCATAATTCTGTAATTTCCGCTGTTAGTCCTTTTCAGCCTGTATCCAACGGAAGAAAGAGCTCTAGCCTCCTTATCAGTTAGCTTATATATCGGGTCACTAACTATCTCATATCCTCCGCTCAAATTCGCCAATTCCTCCTGCGTAAGCACAGTTCTTCCGGACATTTGACCGTCACTCGAGATTTTTTCCAGTCCATTCTCCTTGTTGTTAAATAGTTCCACTTAAATTCGCCTCCTAAAATTGTTAGATAATAGTCATCGACTTGCCGGTGACATAGAAATTGTAACAAATTTATGTGTAAAAGTCAATATATTTTAGCATATTATATCAATTCTAGCAGAGTTCCATCACTTATAATTTCTGTTATATAAGAAGGTGATTTGAGAATATTTTCTTACCTCATGAGCATAACAAAAATAGAGCAGTATCTATAAAAAATTTCCTTAACCACCAAAAGATACCCGTGAGAGATATCTATGCAAATATTAATTATAGAATATGTTTAAAAATTATATCATTTTTTGTATAGTAATATCAGTTATCACCTTTCCTATTGGGTATTTATTACAAAATAATCCCATCAACAATAAAAAAATAATGTTTTAAGCTATAATTAATAGAATAAACGACACATTCGTGCTATAATGTCTAGCAAGACAAAATCACACAAAAAATTCTCAGATAAATTGCTTTTATGATACAATAGTTATTAAGTGTGATTTAGTTAAATAAAATTTGCCTCAATTATTTAAATAAATAGTTGATAGAGTGGGGAGGCTGATAGCGCTGCAAAGATGTTTAATTTTTTAATTTGTTGTTTTCCGAGAGGAGTGGGAAATCGTGGCATCCGAACATAAGAACGATTTTAAATATAAAAAAGATAAATCGTCTGATGTTTACGATACTCTCGATAAACACAGTTTATCCGGGCTATCCAGAAAGAACATAGGGACTGTTTGGTGGAAGAAAAAAAACACGGATAAAAAATTAGACCCCAAAACCCGCGGACTATTAAAAGGAAATCCCGATATAAGCTCATTGATACCTCCCGGAGGAGAGAGAGTCTCCGATATACCGGATGAAATGGGAACTTTCGAAACCAAAACAGTAGGAACTATTATGGTCGGCTTCGACAGATATAATAAAAACTCGGATTTGGGTTTCAGCGTTGTATCCGACAAGGACAAAAACAGACACGGTATCAAAGAAAGAGACGAGGATAATCCCAACACGTACTTTGGCGGGAACTTTGACGGGGAAGAAAAAACCTTTAAAGCAGGAAATATCAGTTTCCGTTATAACAGGAAAACAAAAGAGATTGACAAGATTGAAAAATCTAAAAATGAAAGCCCTTTAAATGACGAAGAAAATTTACTTTATCGAGATGAAAAAGAAAAGAAAGAACTGGAAAGACTCAATCGAGAAGAAATGAGTAGACCAAATGAGGTCATGCATCTCGACAAGGAAAAAGAAAAAACAGAAAAAATAAGAGATAACAAAAGAAAAGAAAATGATGACTTTTTAAAAGAGATTATGCAGTTTATTAGAAAACTCGAAGACGGAAAAGTAAATATGCTTGTAGAATCAGATGAAGCCGCAAACAGAAGAAAACGTATAATTGAGCTGTCTCAGACTCAAAGCTCAATCCCGATAGAAGAAATGAAGAGAATGCTTAAAGAAATATTCGATGAAGAAAAAGCCGAAGAAATACTTGCGGGTTTACTGGTTAGAGCAAAAATCACGGGTCTTGACTCAGAGGAGCTTATTCAAATAGTCAAGGACTTAAAAAAAGAAGTTTTACGTTAAGTAAAAATGTTAGTTTGCTTTACCATAAAATAGGGCTCATTTCTCTATTTTATAAGTAAATATATATTACTAATATTTTTAAATCGAAAGGAGTTGAGTGGCTCTTATTGGTATAGCCGGTAGAGAGCCGAAGGTTATGGCAGAGTATTTATCTCCCGGAGTCTATGTGGAAGAGTTTGATAACGGACCTACTCCTATGCAGGGAGTCGGGACAAGCACGGCAGGTTTTATTGGATTGGCAGAAAGAGGTCCCGTAGGCGGAGCTCCTGTTTTGGTAACCAGTCCATCGGATTTCACCCGTAAGTTTGGCGGGTACCTTCAGGCAAATGAGTTCGGAAAGTACAGATTCTTAGCCTATGCAGTCCAGAACTTCTTTGCTAACGGCGGTTCAAGAGCATTTATTGCAAGAATAACGCCTCCTGACGCTGAAATAGCCAAGGGTATATACAAAAAAGGCAAAGAAGGTATAATTGACATTGAAGCTAAAAATCCCGGTGCGTGGGGCGACAATGTTGTAGTGACTTTCTCACCGTCAAGCGATAGCAGAACTCAAATTTTAGAGGCAATCGAAAAAGGCGTTTACAGACTCAAAAATGCCATGGGGTTTGACGTCGGCGATACAGTTGTCCTTGAGGGTACATCAGGCCACGTCCAATATAACAGGGTAAAAGCCGCAAGGGGAAATACCATTACATTCGTAAAAGCGTTTGAGGGAACGGTTGTAGATACAAACCTTGCTCCCAAAATAGTTTTGAAGACTTGCGAAATGGACGTAACCGTTGAATGCGACGGGGTAACTGAGAATTATGACGGGGTTTCATTTAATGTTTCATCACCGTCGTTCATAGAGAAAAGAATGCTCAAATCAGATTTGGTTAACATCAAAGCCACTCCAACTAAGGAAGTACTTGCACCTATTGAAATCGTGAGGAGCGTATTCGGCGGTGAAAAGGATGTTGACGAAGTTAAGGCTATGCTCAAGGGCGGTCTTAATGGTTCGGCTGCCAGCGTGACAGATGCCGACTTTATAGGTAAGGACGGCGGTCCCGGAGCAAGAACCGGAATCCAAGCTTTTCTCGACAATACAGACGTAAGCATAATGGCGATACCGGGTATTGTCAGTCCGAATGTACAGCTTTCACTGGTTTCCCATTGTGAATCGGTGGCCAGCAGATTCGCTATCCTGGATATCCCAATGGAAAGCAAGAGCGTTTCGGACGTCTTGAAACACAGAGAGGCTTTTGACAGTGATTACTGTGCCCTTTATCATCCGTGGATTAAAGTATTTGATCCTCTTGATAAAAAAGATGTCTTTATTCCACCGTCAGGCTCAGTTGCGGGCGTATTTGCAAGGAGCGACAACTCAAGAGGAGTACACAAGGCTCCGGCAAACGAAGTAATCGCAAATTGTACAGGACTTTACGTCAATTACAGCGTCGGAGAACAGGATTTGCTCAACCCAAAGGGAGTAAATCTCATAAGGAAATTCCCGGGAGCAGGAATAAGAATTTGGGGTGCAAGAACCGCTTCTTCAAAGCCGCTCTGGAAATATGTAAACGTAAGAAGACTGTTTATTTACCTCGAAGAATCAATCAAGAATAACACCAGTTGGATTGTCTTTGAGCCAAATGAAGCCGGTTTGTGGTCAAGAGTTAAAAGAACTGTTGAATTGTTCCTCGAAGGCGTTTGGAGAAGTGGTGCTCTTGTGGGCGGTTCGGTATCGGATGCATTCTTTGTTGATATCGGTCCGAATACCATGACAAAAGACGATATCGACCAAGGGCGTTTGATTTGTGTCATAGGTGTTGCACCGGTTAAGCCGGCAGAGTTCGTAATATTCAGGATTACTCAGAACACCGGCACAGGTTCAGGCTCAGGCGAAGAAGAATAATTGTAATTTTAACTAGAAAGGAGATTGATTACTTATGGCAGCAGAAGGAATTCAGGATTTAGGAACAGAAGTATTGACTACTGAAAGTGCCGCCGCCGGTGGACTTAGAAATCCAATAAGGGGATTTAGATTTACTTGTAACTTCCAAGGCTTGGGAACAACTTCCTTTAAAACCGTAGAAGGATTCTCATCAGAAGTTGCAAACACAGAATACAGAGAGGGCGGATTCGGACGTCTTACCGTAAGGAAATTACCGGGACTCGTCACCTATAACGAACTTACCCTTACAAAAGGACTTTATTCCAATCCTCTGCTTTATAACTTCTTCCAGAACTATCTTGAGGGAGGAACATTTGCCCCGGTAAATGCTACCATTACGGTGTTCGACAACGCAGGAGAAGCTACAGCAAGCTGGCAAGTAATAAATGCTTGGCCAAGCAGATATGAGTCTGCGGGACTTGATGCAACTAACTCCGATGTTCTTATAGAGACCTTAGCACTGCAGCACGAGGGCATCACTAGAGATGCTACCCCGGTAACCGCAGGCTAATTGAGAATGTTTTATATTTATATTTCTGTCACCGCCCTTTTTTAGGGGCGGCATGATAGATATTAATAGACAAATAACAATGCAAACCTTAGATTAATTTTATTTTTGGAAAGTGAGTAGTGATGTGAGATGGCGTCTTTTGAAACAGAAGTAAGTTTTGAATTACCAAAAGGATATGTGGATAAAAACGGAGAGGTTCATAAGTTGGGAGTAATGAGGCTTGCGACCGCTGCGGATGAAATAGTACCTCTCAATGACCCAAGAGTGAAAATGAATGCCGGATATTTAAGCGTTCTTTTGCTTGAAAGAGTTATTGTAAAACTCGGTAATCTGCCTAAGGTAAGCGTAAATGTAATTGAAAACTTATTTACTGCCGATATGGCGTATTTACAAGATTTATACCAGAAAATAAATGCAGCTCAACCTCAAGCTGCACATGTTATCTGTCCGAATTGTTCGCATAGATTTGAGGTGAGCCTGCCTTTTTTCGGGGAAGCCTAAAAAGTTATCCCCAGGACGTCCTGTATGAGGAGATTTCTTTTTTGGCGTATTATTTCCACTGGCCCTATACAGAAATAATGAACCTTAGTCACAGAGAAAGAGTAAGGTTTTGTAATGAAATATCAAATATCAATAAGAAAATGAATGATGAGCAAGCCGGACCTAAAAAGAAAAATATCTTTGATATATAGTATTTTTCAGTCAAAGGGGGATGAGTTATGGCCAATAGGTATACTAAAGATATAGTTTCCGGAGCAGATACATTATCGGCAGGCTTTAATTTTAAAGTTATCTTTAACCATGTAGTTACATTCGGGTTTCAATCGGTTTCCGGCATAAGAGTATCAAGACCTGTCGATTTTATCCCGGAAGGCGGGGTTAATGATCATCAGCTTATGGTTGGACAGCCGCAGCAAGATACCCCCGAGCTTACTTTTTCAAGAGGTCTTATATTAAAAGCATCTCAGATTGTAACCACGGCTGCAAAAGCTGCTGTGGCCCAGATTCCTGATAACTCCGCACGAAAAGCTGCATTTATAGCACTAAATACCGTGGATCCACAGGAAATGCTCGAAAATGGCCCTGCTTACGGAGAGATAGAAGTATATTCAACTACCGAAAAAGGGAAAAAAATCGGATTATATTCATTTTTTGCCATCGGAATAAAAGAGTGGAGTCTCTCCGATTTGAGCGGTACGGATAGCAGTGCTTTGATAGAAAATTTTTCTGTTATGCACACAGGGCTTAGGAGACTTCCGCTCTCCCCTCCCTTGGGTCAATATTACTTCCATACGGAGAATAACAATTATAGCGATGCCCAGGAGAGAACCCCGGTTGAAGGGAATCTTGCACAGAAAAATCAGGAAACTATAGAAGAAATGGCTAAAAGCAATAGAGCTGCCTCCAATGATGGAAGTGATAATAGTCTGATTGACGCGAACAAGGAAGTTGCCGAGCAAATGGCTAAATCCAAAGCTGAGAATGATAAAATTTCATCGGATATCAGCAATCAGTTACAGGATATGAAAGAGAAAATGGCTCAGGATTATTCCAACTATCAGGCAGATGTCGAAGAATATGAAGAAAACAGGAAGGAAGGACTGCAAAAGTCAGAGGAACTAAAAGAACATGCCCGTCAGAAAGCCGAAAAATATAAAAAATGGGCTGAAGATTTAACGGACAAGATAATAAAAGCTGAAGGCAGCAATCTTAAAAGCGTACAAAAAAGAGCAAAAGAGCTAAGTCAGATTGCTAGTCAAGCGTCCGAAATTGCACAGAAGTCTTTGAATGCACTCGCTATCAAATTGAGCGATTTCCGGGAAAAACAAAAACAAAAAGCTGAAGATTTAAAAGAAAAAGAAGCTGAAGTGGAAAAAGCTAAAAATGCTGCTATCCAGGCTAGCATCCTTGCAAGACAAATGGCTGATTCAGTACGGGAAAATTCAAGAAAATTACAGTCGGGAGCTTGGGAAAAAATAAAAGAGCAAAATGAACAGGAAATTGCAAAAGTTCAAGGTCAATCCACCGTGTCCGACAAAGGCAAGGATAACAAACAATCTGAAGACTCGAATGAGCAAAATTCCCAAAATTCCAATGAATCTCAGAATAACTCTCCCGCCCAAAAAGAAAATCAAGCCTCTGGGCAATCAAATAAAGAAAATCCTCAAAACACTCAGGAATCTCAAAGTAAATCTTCAAACACCCAGGAATCTCAAAGTAAATCTTCAAACACCCAGGAATCTCAAAGTAAATCTTCACAGAGTAACAAATCCCAATCCGATAAATCAACAGATAATGAGAATTCTCAAAATAAATCCTCCCAGCCCGATAACGACAGCAAAAATGAGCAGAAAAAAGCTAAATCCTGGGACGAGATAAAAGAACAAAATTTAAAAGAGATGCAAAAACTTCAGGATGAATTTAATAAGCTGCGTCAGCAGGGCTCTGAGGATGCTCAGAAAAAAGCTGAGGAAGTAAAAGAGTTATTGGAGAAAAATCAGAAACAAGTAGAAGAAATTGAAAAAAAGAAACAAGAGTTCGAACAGAAGAGAGAAGAATTTAAAAAGATGTCTAAAAGTGTCTCGGACGATGCCGAAGAAACAAGTGCCGAAGCTGAAAATTCTGCAGATGAAGTGGATGCTATGATTGAAAATGCAGCGTAAAATAAAGTTATATCGTAAAATAACGGGAGGGCATATAAGATGGATAAGGACATTAAAATAACTAAAGGCATTAAGTTAAGTACAATGTCTGTTACACATATGAGTTTAATGTCAAATAATACCACATTTTGCAGCCACTTTCTTAAAAAGCCTCCTATGGCTGTGTTTTCTGACAACCCCGAGCAAAATGATATCGGTAATCACTTAATTTATGACATATCCAAAAAAGCCGGCTTTGATCAGGAGATTTTGCAAAGTATAATAGATCTTCTGCTGCAGCTGCGTGCTTCTCAGAATGACCAGAATGTATTTGTACAAAATAATACCGTCGTAAGACAGCAAATCTTAAACCAGCTTAAAAATGAACTGCTGAACGTTCGTAATCATCTGAGCCCCGGTCAAGTCCAGAAATTAGAAGTCATTTCAAGCAACTCCTTTGATGAAAAAACATTAAATGATTTGCTGCGTTCTCTTTTGGAGGATTCAAAAAAAAAATTCGGGGCTGAGTCTTATGCGCAAAAAGGACCATTAATCAAAAACGTCCGCGATAATGAAGGTTTAACTTCCAGAGTCTTTAGGACATATACAAAACTTACAAATGTAGAAAAAAAATATAGAGATGTAATAAACACCGTTTCCAATGCACAGACTTTGGAAAGGTCTGTTCAAGAGAAACGTCTTATTAATGTTATTAAGCCTTCTCAAGTCCAAGACTCTCAAGATGTGCCCCGTGATAAAAAAAATCTTGAAGTTACAAAGAATATACGGGAAATTCAGAACCTTACAAAACAAGCAAATGAAACTGTCCGCCGGAGCGAAAATATCAAGAGAATATACACAGAAAAAAGTCTGCTGAGCAAACAAACCGATGCAGTGAAAAACGTCTCTACCCAAACTGAATTTCACCGCCATCTGTATAGCAGAGATTTTAACTATCTTGTCGAGAAAAATGTAAAAGACAGATACGAAAAGTTAGTTGAAAGCTCTGAAAATAAAGCCCTCTCTACAAGGAAAATTAAAGAACTAAACCTTGTGAATCGCAGAGAAGCTAAACAAACCCTCATAGATGAAACAAACCTCCTTTCTGAAGTTTCCGATATAGAAAAAAAAGTCTCGTTATTAAATAAACGTGTCAATAAAAATACTCGGCAAACCCATGAGCTTAGAGAAAATATTATATCTAAAGAATCATTAAATCGTAATGTAACAAGCGTACACAATAGATATATCTCCAAAGAAAACCAAAAAGATGATACCAAAAGATTAGTCTCAAGGGCTAATATCACTACTCGTGCCGTAAATAAATATAATAATATTACAGAAAATCAATCCGAAATAAAAAATATAGATAAAATTGTATCTTATGTTAATGACAGATACATTAAGAAAAATACCTTTCTCAGTCAGATAGATGCCCAGAATGTAATTCGCAGGCAGGCCCAAATAAAAAACGAAGCAGTAAATAAATATAATATAAAAAATACCAACATTTTAGATGAGTTATCTTCAAGCAGACATGTAAATAAGATAAATTTAATTAATGAAAATGTAGAAAACAATATAAAATTTCACGAAATAGAAAATCAAATTAGCAGAATTAATAAAAGTATCGAGCAATCAGTGCCTCTAACTAAAATACGCAATAAGATACTTAAAGAATCCAATACCCTTGAGTATGTAAAAAGGGGTCCCAAAATTTATAATGATATAGAAATGCTCCATAATAAGTCGATTTTACAAGAATACGAAAAACATGTAGAAAATAGGTTCTCCAATATCGACAGGATATTTAAAAAAGAATTTTCTATCAATAATGAAACTGAAAACAGAGAAAATTTGCTCGAACAAATAAACCGTATAACACAGAAAAATCTTAAAACGGTAAATTTTAGAAATACTGTAAATAAAGTAAGAAATGCCGAGCTGCAAAATAAGCTCTTTAATAAGGTAAATACCGATGAAGTAATTACTAACAATAAGAAAATATCTTCTGATGTGATATCTGTCTATTTAAAAAGACTAAACCTAATAAATAACGTAAACACAGAAAATATCTCCACTAAAGACGACATCTACAAGGAAACATTTAACAGGGTATTCAAAAAAGATGCCTTATCCGAAACTATACTAAGCGAAGAACGTTTTAAGGAAATTATAAATAAAAATATACAGCATCAAAAAAATATTCTTATCAAAAAACCTCCCATGGTGAATTACAAAGATATAGAATTTGATGTTAGAGAGACCCTCAGCGAGATCGTCGATAAAAATTTGCAGACCATACAAACAAAAAGTGTGAAAAAATTTTTTACCGACCAAAAGAAAATTTCAAACATAAAAAATATAAATGAAAGCTTAGAATTGCCGCCACTAATATTGAGGGAAAACATAAAAAACATAGGGGATATCGAAAATATCATAACTCGAAAATTATCTTTTGTCTCCCCGCCTAAAATCAGCAGTTTAGATAGGTATACTTTTAATGAGAAGAATATCTACAGGGAAATTCAAGATATACCCCGCACCTATTTCAATAATATAACAGATAACTTTGAAGAAAAAGTCTTATTACAAAGGCAGCACAATATCTCCCCCGAAAATATCTACAGGGATATTCAAAGAAGCTCCGTTATTTATAAGAATCCGGTAAGTTTAAAAGAATTGCAAGACAAAATCGATAAATCATCTGTTGAAAAAAAGTCTACCCCAAAAATGCCGGACAAAAGATCCAATATTCAGAAAGAGCAAATTCCTCAGCTGCAAAGACCATTCCCGGCGCAGACCCAGCCTAAGGGTAAAATGCTGCAGGAAAAAGACGTTATCAGAATGATAGAGTCATATATGAGGGGATTGGATGTAGATACGATATCCGACGTGGTCATGAACAGAGTAGAGGAAGAAATATTATCCCAAAAAAGGCGAAGCGGCATAGTGTAGGATATATTATCTACCAATTAAAAAAATTTAATCACAAATATATTTATAATTTTGGCAAAAAATTGTATAATTAGAGAAGTTTATATGAAATATTCTGTATACTGCTCTGTTCTTCTTAATCAATTTGAGTGGGAATTGGATGTGAAAAAATGAAAAGTCTAAAATTGGCTAACACCGGCGACTTCCCTATCGCACAAATCATGATAGGAACAGAGACGCCTTGGCAAAGCAAGGGAGATTTAACTATAAAGAGTATAGATATTTCCGTAAGTACCGGCAATGAATCCGGCCGTTGTACAGTGGTGCTGAGCAAGATTGCCCCAAATTTTAAACTTGGAAAGTTTGTTCCGGAGTCAGAGATTAAAGTCGTTAAGCAAGGCTCTCCCATAAGAATTTTTTTAGGATACCCGGCAGTTGCCGGAAGTTTACCTAATACGTATGAAGTTTTTAGCGGTTTTATATCAAAGGTGAAAATCGACTACGATAGAGAACTCGCTGTTGCCGTAATAGAGTGCTTGGATGCAAAAATGTGGATGATGCCGGGCTGTACTTTTGAGAAAAAAATACAAACTAAATATTCCTCTATCGTTAATGATACATTGTTGCCGGCATACCTTGGTAAAATCGATAAGGCTACTGTTAAAATCCAGGAAGAACCAACCTTATCTCAGCCGGTCTATCAGACAAATGAAAGTGATTATGAGTTTTTATGTCGATTAGCCGGGATTACAGGGTGTTTATTTTATATGTATTGCGGTACAGCCTACTTTATAAGCCCAAAAGCACTTGTAAGCGACCCAAAAGCAGGACTTTCCATAGTTCCGTGTGATAGTCTGAAAAAAGTAAGTTGGTCGGCGGATGTTTTGGGGCTGTCTCAACAGGTCGTCATAAAAGGAGTGGATACTAAAAAACCTAAAGTTTCAGCACAGTCCAAACCGGTGGGAACAAACCTTGGTAATATCGGAAATGGACAACTCCCTAAAAATATAGGGAGTGCGACAAAAAAAGTCATAACAGACTTAAAAGCCGATACGGTAAAAACTGCTCAGTTCATGGCTCAAGCAAAATTCACAAGAAAGTCTATTGACTACATTAAATGTATTGTGTCCCTCTCTGGATATGCTGACTCACCTGAGTTTTTCAAGCTGGGTATGCGGGTAAGTGTATCGGACATGGGACAAGATATAAGCAATACCTATATACTTACCGGCATCAAACATAAATTTAACGGTCAAAAGAGAACATTTGCAACTGATTTGACACTTTCTTCAGATGCAATGAGTACCACAACATTATAAATTAAGATACGACAGGGGGTTTTTATGATGACATCGGAAATTTGTACGGCAACCGTTACTAAAGTTTACAACCAAGATGGTATTAATTTAATTAATGTCAAGCGGGATGATAATAAAATCGCTATCGAAAAGGTAAATGTTCTTTCACTGGTAGCCGGACCAAAGTATGGAACCGTTTATGTTCCCCCCGTTGGACAGCAGGTGCTCGTTGCCATTTTAGATGTCGAAACGCAGATGGCTGTGTGTCTGGGGTGCCTATATAATAATACAAATCAAGCTCCTTTTAAAGTGGATAGTCAAAATTCAAAAATGTATCTGAAATACGGAAAAGGGTGGAATATAACTTTAGATAGTACCGAAGGTAAGGAAAAATGTGAAGTAAAAACCGCTAAAAATGACGTAATGACAGTCGACCAGGCAAAAAGACTTACCACTATAAAATCGTCCGATGGCAAAACAAAAATAGAAATGGATTTTACTAAGGGTAGTATAAGTATAGAGGCTCTTAAAGAAATTACACTCTCCGCCGGTACAAACAATAAAATACAAATAAATCCTACGGGAGTTAAAATTCAGGGCAGTACAAATGTTAATATAGGGGCAGCCAATGTATCTGTAGAAGGTAAGGCAACAGCATCCCTCAAAGGTGCAACGGCAACCGTTAAAGGCAATGCTTCGACGATGCTCGGATAAAAAATAATTTCGGAGGTGAAAATTATGGCTAAAATAAGAGGTTGGGGCTTCCCCATTAAGGTCGACAGCGATACCGGAAGAATTATGACGGTTGAGGATAATGAAAATATAAAACAAGCAATAAAAGTTATTTTGCTTACTCAAATCAGAGAAAGAAAAATTGTCCCTGAATTCGGAACCAACATAAAATCATTCCTCTTCAACATAGTAGACCCGATTTTTGTCTCCGACTTGAAAAAATCCGTTACACGAGCCCTGGAAAAATGGGAATCTCATATAGTGGATTTAAATGTATCCGTTTCAACTAACGGAGGGTCGGCATCTACCGTTATTATCAATATAGATTATATAACGGATATATCACCTAATCCGGAAAGAGTTACACATAAAATGGTCGTGAATAATTAGGGAGGGATAAAATTGAACGGTGTTCCAAAGTTAGATAAAAGAGATGCAAAACAGCTTCTCCAGGAAGTCAAAAAACTTGCAGACCAGTATACTCCGGAATGGAATTTCGATGACCGAAGTTCTGACTTTGGTGTCGTCCTGGCTAAAATCTTCTGCCACTTGTTTGAAGGTACAATTAATAAATACAATATGACGTCCTATAATTATTATCTGACGTTCCTCAATATGCTGGGTATAAAACTTCGTCCGGCATCCGCCGCTTCAGGCATGGTCATAGTGCAGGTCGATGAGGGTTCAGGCGGTACATATATAGAAAAAGGCTCAAATTTATATGCAAAGTCCAAAAAACGGTGGGGCGACATGATAATATATGAAACTCAGGATAATTTGTTTGCCGTGGATACCAAAATTACAAATATATTCTTTACAGAGGGTAAATCCGATATTATAGTCGATATATACAATGCCCCAAAGGAAAATGATACTTTGGTAGAGGAAATAACCGACGAAAAAATACCGGAATTTAAAGTTTTTGATACCGTTTACGGCAGAGAGCACAACATGCAGGGTCATGAGATATATTTCACCGATAATATAGTGTTTGATATGAGCAAACCCGATGTAACCTTCTCGTTTTTTAATAACATATCCGAAATAAAAAATAAAAGTTTGCCTGAGATATTTTCTGACCCAAAAAATGTCTCTTGGGAGAGTTTTAATGGCAGTACCTGGGAAAAAGCCGAAAAGGTCGAAAAAGTTAAAAACGCAGTCCACGTTTTGTTTAAAAATAAGCCCGTTCAAACCAAAGTTAATGGCAAAAGATGCCTTAGTCTGAGATGCAGGCTGGATAAAATCCCACAGGGAGATGTCTTTGTAACAGGTATAAAATATAAGTCCCTCTCCGATAAAATACCTCCGGATTATTTGTTCTGCAATGATACGAATTTATCAGATAATGATTTCTTTCCCTTTGAAGAGAGATACAGTATGTACAATAATTTCTATTTTGCGTGCGAGGAGGCTCTTACCAAAAAAGGTGCACAGATAGAAATCGATGCACAAGTTCAGTTTGTAAAGGTCAAAGTCGAAACCGAACAAGACGTTTTGAGAAAACGTTTTAAATATATTATGACTGATATCGATTTTGCCGATTTAGAGCCTTCCGATGTACAGATAGAAGAGGTAGTCTGGGAATACTGGAACGGGAAAGGTTGGGCAAAATTAAAGGTCGAAGAGGGTGGGAATCAATTCTTTACCCTTGTGGATAACAGAAAGGTTAATAAAAAACTCGTGTTTACGTGCCCCGATGATATACAATCTACTATGGTAGGCTCGGGAGACGGACATTTTATAAGAGCTAGAATATCTAAACTCGAAAATCCTTTTGAAACATTTTCAAATTATATATCTCCGTATATACACACCGTCACGGCAAGTTACAAATACCCGGATGAGGGACATGTATGCAGAGAGGTTTTTGTTAAGTCAAATTTGGATGAAAAAATTGTAGACGTTGTGAATAACGGTGAAGTGAAAATTTTAGAACATATACTTTGTGAACATCCCGCTATGTATATATGTTTAAAAAATCCCCTCCTCGAAGGTACTGTAAGGCTGTTTATAAATATCGAAGAAGGAATACACAGATATAATCCGGCTGTTAAATGGGAATACTCCGCAGATGACGCCATGGGCGGTTTTAAATGGAGACATATGGAGGTAATGGATCTTACAGAGGATTTCTCCCACAGCGAAACCGTTACATTGATAGGAAAAAAAGATTTTAAAAAGATAAGTCTTTTCGGAAGAGAAGGGTATTTTATAAGAATCGTCAATATAGATGATAGGTATTCGGGAGAAGTGGATTCAAGACCCGTTATAAAGGATATAAAGTTTAATGCCGTGAGAATCTCCCAGCGAGAAACTCATGTTCCTGAGTACTTCTCCATTTCACGCAACGAGGAAAATAAACTTTGCAGATTAACACGGACAAATGCTACAAATATAGTAGTTTGGGTTGATGAAATCGGCAAAGTGAATATTAATGAACAGGAAATATTCTTAAATTCACCTCCGGACGTTGCACAAGCTGAATATGATGAGCTCGGCAACCTCGAAAAACTGTGGGTAAGGTGGCATCCTGTGTCAAGCCTTATCTGTGCAGGAATGCAGGATAGAGTGTATGAAGTGGACTATTCTAAAGGTGAGGTTCGTTTCGGTGATGGAAAAAACGGAAAAATTCCGCCTGACCAGCCAAGCGATGGCATAAAGATAGAATATTCTATATGCAATGGCTCTGAAGGAAATGTAGGTCCGCACGAAATAAAGGGATTTGTGTCTAATTTGGATAATATAAACAGTGTTGATAACCTTAGTCCCATAATGGGCGGAGTGGATATGGAAACTATCGATAGAGCCGCCAGTCGTACATTTAGTCATGTGTCGGGCGGAAACAGACTTGTTTCACTATCTGATTTCGAGAATTCAATTTGTTTTAATGACAGAAATATTTATAAAGTAAGATGTCTCTCCCATGTGGATGAAAACAGTAAACCCAAAATAGGAATTACTTCAATTGCAGTGCTCCCTGTGGACTACATGCAGGGATACGAGAAATTCCAGGGTATTAAAAAACGCATATGGGACTTTATTGACGAAAAAGCACCTATGACTCTTTCAAGGTCTTCAAAAGTGCGTGTGTTCGAAGTCGGCTATGCAGAAACTTGCGTTGGGCTCGATGTTGTGATAGATGATTTTAACTCCTATCAGGGCGTTTATAAAGAAATAAGAAACCGTTTGAAAAGATTTTTAGACCCTGTTGATGGGAATTTCTCCAGAGAGGGGTGGAATATCGGGGAATTCCCCAGAAAAGAGCTTATATATAACTATATAAAAGTTGTAAAGCACATAAAATGGATTAAAAAAATAAATATCTTCACTAAAATGATTACTGACAATGGCAAAAAAGAAGTCGCTTTTGAGGAAATTAAGAAAAATAAATTTGTAGTTCCGGTGTTCGGAGAGCCCGAAATTAACATATCCGTTCACTAAATTATGAAAGGTGGTGAGAAATTTGATAGAACTTGAAAACCTTAATAATCAGCCCTTAGAAGAGATACTCGAAGATGCAAAACGACAAATATTGTACTTGAGCAGCGACTGGACAAATTTTCAGGAATCAGACCCGGGTATTACCCTTATGGAGCTTCTCGTATGGCTCAAATGGGTTCAGCATGAATATTTAAATCGTGTGTCACCCGGAGTAAAGGATAAGTTTTTGCGTCTCTTGGACATAGATAGGTATAAAAATAAAGGAGCACGGGCATTAATAGAAGTTTCAGGTCTGTCCGACAGCGTGAATGTACCCAGAGGAACCCCTTGGAGAGCAGGAAATATGGTCTTCAGAAACCCCGGCAGACAATATCTGGTTAATTCACAGATATTAAGCGTCGAGTTTAACAGCCCCAATTTTAACAGCGAGGAAGAATATTATAAGTTCGATGGCAAGAGAATATTTCACATCTTCGGGGACAAGTTCAGAAAAGCTGACAGCGGCAGAATAAGAGAGTTTATTATAAAACTCAACAGCCCCCTCCCCTCCGATAAGAATGTTAACCTTTATTTTGATATGTATCTTGGAGAAAATTTGAAAAGAAATCCCATAAAGGACGAAAAATCTTTTGAAGATATGGCTTATGTGAAATGGCAATACTATGGCTCGGAAAATGGTGCGGTCGGATGGCATGACGTTAAAATAAAGTACGATGAAACGCATAAGTTTTTATTTTCAGGGATAATCAGATTTAAAATTCCCGGGCAAATGCAGTCTTATAACGGGGTTTATGCCATTAGAATAAGGCTCTCCAAGCAAGAATATGATTTTCCCCCCGCAATAACCGGAATTAAACTTAATGTTTTTGACGTCGTACAGGGTGAGGCAAAATGTGAAAATCTAATCCTTAAGAAAAAGGACATCATAAAGGGAAACAGCGTCGTGATAGAAAGTCATATGGCGATTTATGGCGAACATCTGCTCTATATCAGAGAAAAAAAGAGCGGCGGATGGATTAAAACAGATGGATTTACCTTCGAAAGAGATATCGATAATGGCAGACTTAATCTCACTGTAAATGGTCTTAATGATACTTTGAAAGACTATAGAAATGAAGACGAAGTTGTTATGCTGGTCTCCTATAAAAAGGAAATAGCCAAAAAAATGATATTAGGAGATGGTACGGGCACTTCATACCAAAATATCGAGTTTAGAGAAAATAACGTGCTGTATGACGGGTTTCAGATAATGATAAGCGAAAAGATAAAAGATAAAGAAGTATTTTATGTTTGGAGAAGAGTAAGCGATTTTTTCTCCTCAGACAAATATGACAGAGATTACGTCCTGGATGAGAGGCGTGAGAGAATTATATTCGGAGACCACTTTTTAGGCATGGCTCCCCGCAAAGGTAAAGACAACATACGCCTTTGCAGACTTGAGACTTGTTTCGGTGAAAGGTCTAACATTAAAAAAGGTATGATAAATTCCGTGGATACTGAAAATCAAATCCTGAAAAGAGCCAGAGTCCTTCAGCTTACTGACGCTCAAGGCGGAATGGATTTCGAAACTATGAAACATGCTCAGGCCAGGTCAGCAGATTTGTTCAGCGAATGCGGAAGAACCGTTACAATGCAGGATTACAAGCGGATAGTCGGTGAGACTCCGGGGCTTATACTCAAAACTGTCAGAATACTGCCCAATTATATACATGGTAAAACCGTCACCGACCAAAACTGTGTAACTATCGCCGTAAGGTGGAACAACAAAATAAATGTCGATTTGCCGGAGAGCTATAAAAGAAATATAATACGACAAATTGATAAGTACAGACTGGTGAATACCAAGATAGATGTCGTCGGCCCGGTTTATATCGGACTCATCGTCAGCGGAGATATTGTTGTGAATTCTTTTTATAAGAAAAGTGACCATCTTGTCGAAAAACAAATCGAAAATTTTGTCAATAATTTAAATAAAGAATTCGGTCAGACCCTGCATTACGGAGATTTGTTCGGTATGCTCGATAAACTCGACTACGTCTCTTACTTGGAAAGGCTCAAGATTATACCTAAGGGGGACTTCAATAATAAAAATGTCTCGGAAGATGTATTTATACCTCCCAATGGTATATATTATATAGATAAAATCGACATGAATTATATAAGAAACTCAAATATATGAAAGTTTATAAAAAGGGGGTGAAGTTGTGGCATCAGGTGCAAAAAGTTTTGTTATAAATAGGGAAAGTGACTGGAAAGAAGACAGCGTTATAAGCAACCTCTGTTTCAAAAATGACATCCTAGTCTCGCAGAATAACGGTGAAAACGGTATATATATATCCGGGGCTTTCGACAGCGGTCAGCCCGAGACAGTTTGGCACAGACTCCGCATAGATATGAGTATCCCGGGCGGTGCGGTGGTTAATGTTCGCCTCTATGCATCGGATACTTCGGAAATATGGGTGCCGTCCTCGATGGGAAATAATAGGGTAAAAGCTGATATCAATGATTATATATACGATGAAAACATAGATATGAATAGAAAAATAGATATGCTCGATTACATAGGTTCCAAAAAATACGAGAATATGGACGATTTACTTATGTTTAATCTTAAGGGCAGGTATTTGTGGATATGTTTCGAGATTATTAATTACGAAAAAGAACGTGTCAAAATAAAAAGCGTCAAAATAGAATTCCCAAGAGTGTCGTTTGTGGACTACCTCCCCGATATTTACAAAGAGGATGAAAAAGAAGATTCTTTCCTCGCAAGATATTTGGGAATATTTCAGTCCATGTATGTCGACTTGGAAGACAGAATCGATAATACCCCCATTCAGTTCGATACGGAGAAGACAAATAAGGATTTTCTGAGGTGGATTGCAGATTGGATGTCTATAAAAAATGTCTCGATTTGGGGGGAAAATAAACTCAGAACCCTAATAAAAGAAGCTGTTTCCATTTATAAAATGAAGGGTACCAAGCATTCAATCGCCAAAATAGTAAAAGAGTATACCGGAGTAGAACCTATTATTGTGGAACAGTTCGATGTGAAGGATAATGACTGCTACAGAAAACAAAAAAAACAAATTGAAAATTTATTCGGCGATAACGGATATGTTTTTTCCGTGCTCGTAGGCAACAGATATATACCTGATACGGAAGATTACGTAGAACTTTTAAGAGTTATAAAAAGTGTATCGCCGATAGATGCTATTTGTAACTTGGTCGTGCTGAGTGATAATATATATCTTGACTACCACTGCTACCTTGGTATGAATTCATATATAGCACAGAATCACGAACTTGTTATAGATGAAAATAATAAAGATACAACTACCCTTATGTTGGTCGATTCCAACGACAAAAACAGTGTGCAGAAATAAACTTTAATATAAATAATCTAAGACGTTACTTTTGAAGGGAGAAATTTTAGATGAATAACAAACAGTATTATAAATGTGACAGGAATCACTACTTTTTCGGGAAACTCATGACAGTAAGAGATTTCCAGAGCGAACAAATATACTTTAATTCTAAACGCCGTCTGGGAAACAGAATGTTAAACGGATCCGGAATCGTTTCGGGACTTAATATTATATTGGTTGATAATAAAACGTTCTCTCTCGAGACGGGAATGGCTATTGATTATATGGGAAGGGAAATTGTCGTACCGGAAGCAAGCGTTAAAAGGCTGAACATAATAAAGGGTTTTGAGGAAAATAAGGATAAAGGTATAGTTTATCTGTGTATAGGGTATAAAGAGGAACTTAAAGAAACTACTTTTTCAGTCGCAGGTTCAGGGAAATCAAGCGGTGTAAGTGAGGAGTTTAATAGAATAAGCGAAGGATATGAACTGTTTTTGACCGCCGAGGAACCAAAAGAATCCGGGCTGAAAATAGACAGCCTTTTATTCCAAAGCATACCAATTTACAGTAAAGACGGAATTTATCTGACTTTGGAAATAGTAAGATATGTAAATCCCGGCAAGACCATGAAATTATCCGTGGTTTTCGAAAAGGAAAACGTTGAAGCTCCGGTAAAGTACTCTTTTGACATGTCAGGAGAGTTCTTCAAAACGGTAAAGGGTGACAAAGTCTTAAATGTTGACTACCAAGAGACAGAAGTTTCTACTTATAAAAAACTCAGAAGAGAATATACTTTGTGGTGCGATGCTTACACAGATGCTCCGGCTCACCTGACCGTAGGCAAAGATACGTTTAATCTGGAAATCGGCACAAATAAATTTGGTATAGACGAAGATATAAGAATCCCCATAGCAATAAAGTCCGAGCCCATCAGAGAGCTTATTGTAAATGATTTTTATGCACAGCACTTCGATGAAATAGTGGACGATGTAGATGATAAGTATATATATCTAGCTAAATTTCATATCGTCACAAACCAGCTTACCTACTTTATAGAAGGTTTTGAAAAACATCCCTTCAGACAGTATATTTACAGTAACGATTTGCTCAGACTGCTCCAGGGAATAAGCGATGACAACTTTAAGTCTCTTGCGCCGGGGAGTGAAGGAGTAAAGTCTGAAGAACAAAAAACCAAACCAAAAATTTTGGATCTGCCCGAGCCTAAAATAGATAATATTGTAACCGGAGTTGAGAGAATAAATTTAGGATTTAATCCAAAAGTCGGGAAAACATACTACTCCTATGAATTTGTGCACGGACTGGGTGAAGGAAATATTGCGGTCGTGACGGCTATAGACAATAAAACCAACTATCTTACGGACGATAAGGGAATTTTGGTCTTCGGAGATAAAGGTATTTTCCCAAAAGAAGAAATTTCTATATCAGCCCCTAATGTACAAGTTGCAGCAATTGCGAACTCTGAAAAAGGCACTATAAGGCTCGGTGTCAGGCTTCAGGAAAAAACAACGGCTCAGGCTGTTGATATAAGATGGTGGGCATTAAAGCCGATAGAAACTAAGAAAAATGAAGAAGAGTTAGTTATAGACGAAAATGTAAGGGTTGTAATAACTCCGAATACCGCCAGAGTCAAACCGCTTGAACAATTTAGGTTCCAGGCTCATATAGAGGGTTCAAGCAGTCAGGAAATCAGGTGGTCTATGGCCGAAAATAACACAGGTACAATCGACAATAACGGTCTTTACACTGCACCGTCAAAAGAAGGCGTGTATGAAATTAAGGCTTACAGCGTAAAATATGAAAATAAGAGCGATTCAGCATATGTGGTTGTCAGTTCTCTTGATTAATCTCTAGCCCATTGAGAGCTGTATTGTAAGAAATCTCTAAAGTCAAAGAAGGGTTACTATGCAAAAAGATAAAAAAATGTCCACCGGCAAAATTGTTGCCATTGTTTTGGGAGCAGTCGTTTTAATTATACTGTTTTGGGGCGTAGGGTCTTATAATAGTCTGGTTAGGCTCAGGGAAAACGTCGATAATCAGAGCTCACAAATAGACACTCAGCTCAAAAGAAGAGCAGACCTTATACCCAATCTTGTCAGTACCGTCAAAGGATATGCCTCCCACGAAAAGGAAATTATGGATACTGTATCGAAGTCCAGAGAGAAACTCTCAGGTGCTTCTTCCATGCAGGACAAAGCTCAAGCTGACAGTCAGCTTACAAGTGCTTTAAACAGACTTATGTTTATTGTTGAAAATTATCCGGATTTAAAAGCCAACGAGAACTTTAAACGGCTCATGGATGAACTATCAGGTACGGAAAGTAGAATTTCAGTGGCAAGAAGAGATTATAACAGTGCGGTAAAGGAATATAATCAGAAAACAAGAGTGTTCCCTACGGTGATAATTGCAAATATGATGGGGTTTACTCAAAAAGAGTATTTCGAAGCACCACCGGAGAGTAAAGAAGTCCCTAATGTGGATTTTAGCTAAGGAGGCGAATGTATATGAAGCACATAAAATCTGCCGTACTTATGATATTACCGGTATTTTTGTGTGCTTTTAGTGCGTTTGCCATACCCAGGCCCACACAAGATGTATATGTTAATGATTTTGCAGGGGTGTTAAATGATGATGTGAAAAATTATGTAATATCCTCAGGCAAGACCCTATATGATAAAACCTCAGCACAACTAATTGTAGTGACAGTAGAGTCATTACAGGGAGAACCGCTGGATGACTACTCTTTGAGCATCCTAAGAGAATGGGGAATCGGAGATAAAAATAAAAATAACGGTGCTCTGCTTTTAGTGGTCACGGGTGACAGAGAAGTTAAAATCGAAGTCGGATATGGTCTCGAAGGGGCTATTAACGACGGTAAAGCCGGCGAAATATTAGATAAACATGCCGCCGGTTATTTTAAATCAAATGACTGGAACAGTGGAATAAAAGAAACTTATGCAGCACTCTTGTCTGAGATATATAAGGAATACAAAATGGATGTACCACAAGAGGTATACGGTGCTACAAATGGGAACTCCGGTTCTTCAGGCTCTAATAATGCCTATTCTGATGTGGTAATTTTAGTCGTGGCTATTGTCTTGTTTATATTTTTTGCCCGAATGGGCGGCAGAAACGGCGGCGGTGATGGCTTCGACGGCGGCGATAGTGGATTTGGAGGTTTTGGAGGTGGATTTGGCGGCTTTGGCGGTGGTTTCGGAGGCTTTAGCGGTGGAAACGGCGGTGGTGGTTTTGGCGGTGGTGGTTTTGGCGGCGGGAGCGGCGGTGGCGGCGGAGCTTCACGGCGATTCTAATTTGGTATTTAAAACTAAAAAATTAGGTATATTATTTATGTATAAGAATAAAAATAAAATTTGGAACGTCAATAATATTATATTATGGACATGCAGCGTGAAAGAGCAAATTTAAAAGAAGAGGATTTACAAAATGTATCAGGTGGGAAAATAAACCGAAAATTCTTAGCCGGCACGCTTACCGGTTTGTCATTTTTTATGACAGTGCCCACCTATATGCCGGTACGTGCTGCCAAATCTTATACCGCTCCAAACATCAAGCCGGAATTTTACACTTCTTATATGAAACTTTATCGCCCCGATGATTCCAAAAGTCCGGATAAATTAGACCCGGATATCCGGGTCTGCGCAGACAAAGCTATGAACAAAGCCTATGAAGTGATTCGCAGTGCAGAATAAAGTTGTATTTACTTCTGTCGTTTTGAAAAAAACAGCCCGACATAAATCGAAACCACTTTCTCACATCATCTCAATTCATTAAATAGGAAGCAATATAAGGGGAGTTCCAAATCGCCCCGCTTTTGCGTACCTTTAAGTAATTAGCTCGGCGATCGCATATGATTGTTTACTTTGAAAAATCGGCCGGCTTCATTATTTTTGCCCTTTATCACCACTGAGATATGTGCTCAGATTTAATCGTGTTAAATATCCTTTTCTTTAGGTTAGGGTATGACTTTTCAAGACTCTCAATTAATTTTTTTGTAGTCTCACGTGCAGAATTTTTATCCTTTGGGCAGGTACTCCGGCAAATGGATAAACTGTTATCCTCTGCAAATTTTCGGATTTCGCTCTCACCGCAAAAAATTAGAGGTCTTATCATGTGAAGATTCTTCCTCGATAAATAGGACTTCGGCGAAAATGTCGATATCCTCCCTCCATAAAAAATGTTCATCAGAAATGTTTCAACTGCATCATCGCTATTGTGCCCCAGTGCTATTTTATTGCAGCCTTGCTCATTACATATATTGTGTAAAATTCCATGCCTCATCCTGGAACATAAACTGCATGGATTTTTTTCATTTCTAACTTCGAAAACAATTTTCCAAACAGGGTGTCTTTTTATGATATGTTCTATGCCTAAACGGTCGCACAGCTCTGTAATCTCGGAATAATCCGTAAATTTATCGTAAAAGCAGGGGTCTAGAGTAATGGCTTTTATATTAAACTCAGCATCCCCGAAAGTGCGGATTTTACTTAATACATACAAAAGAGTAACCGAGTCCTTTCCCCCGGAGAGACCTACGGCAATTTTATCACCATTTTCTATCATATCATATTTATTTATGGCGGCTTGTACCTTGCTGATAATTTTCTTCAAAAACTAAACTCCCTTTTTAATGCTCATCCAAGTCTCAAACAACTAAACCAAATCCAATAAGCAAAAACAACTCTATCCCAAATAAACGTATCTAGGATTCCTATTTAAACTGTAAATTTCTTCTCTCGCTTTTAAAAGTGTGATTTTTATCCCTAAAACCTACTTACTTTTTTGACGTTAGATGAAAACTCAAAGACAACAAATCAAACACCTCATCTCTTGAAACAGAACCATCAAGCAGTATCGTTATCCAATGTTCTTTGTTCATATGATATGCCGGCAAATAGCCCTTATTTTTAAGCAGTGAGCCAATCATCAAAGGCTCACATTTTACATCCAAGATATCAACCTCTTCTTTACCCTGCATACCAAGTGCTGACTTTGTGACTTTCATAATTATTCCATACCATTTTGAATTTTCTTTGTGTCTTAGCACGGCATATCCCGGAAATTTTTCCCACAAATATTCCGGACTCGTACCGAAATTATCCTTTGCGAATTTTAAGATTTCCTCTCTTTTTATAATTTCCAAGTTCATATTCTCACCTTTAAAAACATCAATCAAGACTAAATTTGCCCCCCTACACCACCTTGAACTTGGCTTGTTTAGGGAAATAACCTAAAAAGGGGAAATTTTCGATAGCATTATGCTTGTCCAAAGTGGGATTTCTCCATTGCCTTCCCCTCGATAACTCCCTCTAGACGTTAAATCTGAAAATAACGACATCTCCATCCTGCATCACGTAATCTTTACCCTCCAGTCGAACAATCCCCTTCTCTTTCGCAGCAGCCATTGAGCCAAGTTCAGAGAGCTGCTCAAAATCAACAACCTCCGCCCTTATAAAACCACGTTCTAAATCTGTATGGATTTTTCCTGCCGCTTCAGGGGCTTTTGTTCCCTTTTTTATAGTCCAAGCCCGAGACTCAGCTTCTCCTGCGGTTAAAAATGAAATCAAACCTAAAAGTTTATAGCAAGAAGAAATAATTCTATCCAGGCCGGATTCATTTAATCCCATCTCATTTAAAAATTCCGCCTTTTCCTCCGGCTCCAGTTCGGATATCTCTGCCTCAAGCTCTGCACATATAGGTAAAACCGCCGCATTTTGAGACTGAGCAATACCTTTTACGGTTTCATAAAATTTATTATCAACTTCGCCCTTATTAAAGTCCCCTTCACTTACATTAGCTATATAAATAATAGGTTTATACGTAAGCAAA
Source organism: uncultured Eubacteriales bacterium (assembly GCA_949422855.1). Classification (GTDB taxonomy): domain Bacteria; phylum Bacillota; class Clostridia; order Oscillospirales; family Acutalibacteraceae; genus CASPLG01. The sequence continues at coordinate 78,966 of CASPLG010000002.1, forward strand.
CAGTACGTAGATACAATTTTTTGCTCCTCTGCATCAAATTCAATAGTCCTGGCGGGTTTTTCCTGTTCCAGAGTGTCGAGGATGGTTTTGCAGATTTTTATCTCTTTTTCCGCACCCGGGTCTGATTTTAAGAGTTTCTCCAGACGTGCAAGCCGTTTCTGTATAGCCTCCATATCAGATAAAATAAGCTCTAGATTGATAATCTCAATATCTCTTTTTGGGTCCACACTTCCTTCAACGTGAGTAATATTTTCGTCTTCAAAGCACCTCACAACATGGGCTATGGCATCTACCTCCCTTATATTCGAGAGAAATTTATTTCCAAGCCCTTCCCCCTTCGATGCACCTTTAACCAGACCCGCTATATCTACAAATTCAATCGATGCCGGCGTTACTTTTTTTGAATTAAAAATCTCCTGCAACCTGTAAAGTCTCTTATCAGGAACCGCTACAACTCCGATATTGGCATCCACAGTGCAAAAGGGATAATTTGCCGAAGCAGCTCCCGCATTGGTTATAGCGTTAAATAATGTACTTTTACCTATGTTAGGAAGACCTACAATACCTATTTTCATATTTTTCCTCCTGCTTACTGAGTTTTTATATCTTGATACAAAAGCTAAAACACATTATTATATTACCGCTTAATAACCAAACGGTCAAGACTCCGGCATAGAAGGGAGTGCCACATACGTAGATACAAGAAGGTTAAACATGTAAAATAAGTTTTACTAAGCCCGCATTTGAAGGTGTTTTACACTGAACCAACCGCAGTATTTCCATTGATTTTTCAGTGTCATATCCTCTCTTTTGGCACTACCGCATAGAATGCAGATATAATATAGTTCCACTAGACCTCATTGGCACTACAATTCAAGAACGCCTAAGTTAGCAGTATTTTTATCGTTAAGTATTTTTTCTGTCTGTTATATCGTTAACGTACCCAAAAATAAAGTAAACGGATACAACCAAAGTATTCAGTAGGCCAGTTCTGAACTGCGGTTGGTCGTCTGACAGAATTCATAGTCAGCACAGTTTAAAAAAGATAATCGCCGTATACAAAAAACTCTTTAAATAAGAACACAACAAAAAGGCTATATCTAGCTCTTCTAGTTATAGAAATACAAAAACATAAAACTATAATATTTGGTGTTGTTTTGATACCCTATCTATGATATTATTGAAGCAGGGTAATTCTAGGAGGAATAATTTAAATGTTTAAGAAATTTATAAGCGTGTGTAGTTTTATTTTATTTACTTCAAGTCAATTTTTGTATTCAGTAGGTGCGGTAGGCGCTGAAGATATGGATATAGAATCTAAAATTGGTCAAATGATGTGCTTAGACTTTAGATTTTGGAACCACAAAGATTTACATGAAACAGAAGAGTTGGGAATTACTGCAGCGGATAGTGCAGTATCCAGGCAAAAGCCGGTTATTGAAATTAACAGGGAGATTAAAGAAATTATATCGAGGTACCATATCGGTAGCGTAGTATTGTTTTCTCAGAATTTTCAAAGTAAAGAGCAAGCTAAAAGACTAGTTGGCGGTCTGCAAAAAGCAGCTACAGACTCCGGAAATCCTCCTCTGCTGATTTGCGTTGATCAAGAGGGAGGTAGCGTTGAAAGATTTTCTTTTGGAAGAGATAGGCTTAAAAACAATGCGCAGATTCGCACACCTGAGGAGGCTTTTGAAAAGGGGAAAATTATAGCCGAGGAGCTTGCTGAACTGGGAATAAATTGTAATTTTGCTCCTGTTGTTGATATTAATAGTAATCCTAAAAATCCTGTTATCAATGTACGCTCTTTTGGAAATAATCCTAAAATCGTATCCGAACACGGAGTAGCTTTTATGAAAGGACTGCATTCCAAGAATATAATTGCAACTGCAAAACATCTTCCAGGACATGGTGATACAGATGTTGATTCTCATTTAGGGTTACCGAGAGTGAACAAATCTTTGTCTGACCTTGAGAAATTTGAGCTTAAACCATTTAAGGCCTTAATCGATTCAGGTTTAGAAATGGTTATGACTGCACACATTGAACTTCCTCAAATTGAGAAAGGCACTATAATTTCTAAAAAAGACGGTAAGAAAATTTTTATTCCGGCAACGTTATCAAAAGCTATTTTGACAGGGCTATTAAGAGATAAATTAAACTTTAAAGGGGTTATTGTAACTGATGCCATGAATATGAAAGCTATTTCCGAAAATGTAGGTGAAGCAGAAGCGATAAAGATGGCAATTAAAGCAGGCGCAGATATGATTTGTATGCCCGTGACCTTAAGAAGTATGAGTGATATATCAAAGCTTGATGCTATTTATCGAGATTTAAAGAGTGCGATAGATAGTGGGGAAATTTCTCCGGAACAAATAAATTGTTCTGTTAATCGTATTCTAAACTTAAAACACAAAAGATAGGAGCCTAATTTAGGCAGTTCCCTTTGAGATTATATCCTTTCCTTTGATATCACAGATCGCCGTTGACATTTCTGTTGTAATCGTATATATACTGGGACAAAAACGCCTCGCCCTCATCATCCTCATCAAGCCCTCGCGTGGCTTTTCTTTTCAGTTTTTTAATAGCTTCTTCTTTCGTAAGGGCTATACCATGGAAATACCAATATACTCCCTCAGAGTTCTTTTCATTAGGAGCTCCCGTACACATACAAAGTCCCTTCACACCCATCACGTCATCTACCATAAGCTGGCCACCCGACACGCTTCCCAATTCCTCATTACTCAACTTTTTTGCACTCATACAAATCTCCCTTAAGGATTTTAGAAAACTCTAATTTTGTACCTGTATACTGTCAAATAATAACCCATAATAATCCTACGATATCTCAGTTCCGGGTTATGTGTTAAGTGGTGGACTCGAACGGGATCGAACCGTCGACCTTTCGGATGCGAACCGAATGCTCTCCCAGCTGAGCTACGAGCCCAAATCAATGTCATGTTATCACAGACTGATAAAAATGTCAAATAGAATTGGTCAGAGATCTGAAAAAATTAATTTTATAAAATAAATGTTGTGATATAAAAGATCAAGAATTATACTCAAGGAGGTGGACAAATAAATTTTCAAGAAAAACTATTATACCGGGATGCCTGTCCGCCCGTTAATATCAGCCGGGGATCCCGTCGATGTGAAGTTATGCGAACAGCAGGAGTTTTTACACGAAAAATGAGAATTTGTATTAAAAATGATTATAAAACAGAGGTAAAACTATGGAACTTGAAACACTGCGAAAAGAACTGGAGAAACTAGACATGTCTTTAGAGTATATTGTACTTCTCCGGCTATCACTCTCTATTCTCATTGGCAAAATAAAGTTAGAACAGCACTTGGCTGTATATCAACCCGAAAGAGAGAAAAAAATTTATGACTCTTTGAAATGGTTCTCGGATCATACAGGTGTCGATTTAGATTTATTAGCAAGTATATACAAGCAAATTATGTTGCAATCAGTAAAAATACAGGAAAATCTAGAAAAGCATGATATTCACTCTGTCAAAACTGATGCGAAGTCTGCAAAGAGAGCTTTAAATCTAGCTAGGCAGAATATAGGCGGATTTTTAACGCAGATGAATCTTATAGAAAATATGCTGAATTATGACAATAAGCAGGATAATATTTTGGGGATTATCTCAAAGTTATATGAAGATCTCTTGTCCTAAAAAAGGTCTCTTCATAGCAAAATGAGGGTAACTAAAAAACCGTACTAAATGTTCGAATATAAATGCTATAAGCGAAACTAAAAATTAAAGAGGTCGGCAACCCCCATCTCTTTAATAGTTTTTGCAGCTTTTTAAAAAAAGTAAAGAACTAACCTCTCAGTGTTTAAATTGACACTACCTAGCCCACTTACATAAACGGGAATAAACACCCATAAACGATGTCTCAAATTTAACCTACTAAACTTTAAAGCAACTTAATTGTACAAAAATTAATATAAAAATTCAAGAGATTTTTCTTCTCTGCCAAAATGTTTTCTTTTCAGACGCTTTTACTCGTGCGTCATTTATTCCTCTATAATTTTCATCAGTCTCTTTTAAACTAATAAAACAGTTATTCATTGATTCTGCTAAAAATAAATCAATATTTTCCTTAAAATTTCCCATTTTAACCTCGTTATATTACCTTAAAAAGTTTTAAAAATCTTACTGGGTATTTGCTTTGAAAGGTTTAGGATAATCAATGAGTCTGCCTATTTTAGGATTTGTCTGACAAAATTACCTTAATCTTTTTGTCGGCCAAAGTAAACACTTAAAATAAAAAAATATTTATTTCTTGCATTTATATAAAATAGTGAGCCTTTATAAATTTGTTTTTATTTGTAAAATTATATTGTAATTGCTTGTCCTATAGCGTATAACAGAGAGCTAGTAGTAGGAGTTTAGCCTGACAATGGCGGTTAATCTGCCTCCGAGAAGAGGTAGATATTATGTTGGATTTTATCATCTTAATGAGTTTCTTTGCGTTTTATTCTTATATAATATATAGCACTATTGATTTCATAGCTAAAAATACAAAAATATAAAAGCCGCCATCTCTACCAAAATTGTTCGGCTTTCATTTAAGTTAGACCTTTGGAGGCCAACCGCTTTTCAAATTATATTGTGATGAAAACGGTATTCCAAGCAATAAAAATGTAGGATTACCATGTAATAACAATTTTCCAACTATTTATGATGAACAAATATTTAAATATGGTGTTTTTTCCTGTTACAAAACTGCGTTAGATTTAATGGAAAAAAATTTTGGCAAAAATACTCCATACCATTCTAAGGTACTGTCGTACAATTACGATTGGAGGTTAGGCCACTCTAAAAACGCCAATGCTCCTAAGAGTAACTACATATGAACCACTCTCTTTTAAATAATATATATAAATAACAATTTTTAAGTTGATAGTATAAATAATTTATATATCATCTTAGCTGTAGCGTATGTAATGTGTATATATTAATAGATTATTAGAGAATTTATTGTTTTATCCGCTCCTTGCAGCTTCCAAATACCCATAATATACAAGCGGTCTATATATTTTCTCGGTGTAGCATAGTTCACATTTAAATCATGTGCTATCTTTTTCCTGCGTAAATATAAAGTCCTAATCCGTGACGTGTCAAAGCCTTTGTTAAACTGCATTGTATTATCTCGTTTACGTTAAAACCCGTGATGTTCCCGAGTGAAATAGATTCGTTTTACATTCCATAGCAGGTAAATATTCAATATGTTCGAGTCCCTTGCTATTAATACTCGCACTATCAAAATTAAAAATGTTTCCGTGTTTTTTACTTTCCTTCTTCTTTTAGATATAAAAAAGCGCCAATATATAAATATCAACGCCTTTAAATAATGTAGTCCTGTGTTGTATTTGAATGCACCTTTATGTCTTCTGAGGTCACCACTTCACCCGCTTATTTTGCTCTGAAATTTCCTTTTTTACATCGTTTTTCCTTATTCCAACACGTTTTTATATATTAAAAAATCCACACTAAGTGAGGATTTATCTGGCTCCCCGTGTTGGACTCGAACCAACGACCCTGCGGTTAACAGCCGCATGCTCTACCTGCTGAGCTAACGAGGATTATACATAATTTTTATTATTGTATGCTGCTTTTTGTTCATTATTCCAAACTTATCTTTTTTCTTTTACGGTATGTTACCATGCCACTCGCTCTACCGACTGAGCTAACGAGGAATATTTAATTTTCTAATCTTGGAGCATTTGGTTAACAGTTATGTGCCTAAAATTTTTTAGACCCATATATCGCCAAACTTCTACCTATTGAATAAAAATTTTCTTGTCTTATAAAAGGATATTCTGCAGAAATTTATAATTATTTCCATACTATTCTTTTTAAAATTTCCATATGGGTTTTTATTTATATTTTGGTTGGTGTCAAAACTGGTGTCAATTAAAAAATTGACATTATGGTTTTAGCCAAATGCTCCTTTATCCACTAAGATATAAGTGACTTTATTAGGAGTATTCATATGCAAAAATAGCATTCATTAAATTATAAATTTTAAGGTGTGCTATTTTTATACCAAGTATTGCTCTGCGTTGGGTAAATTTTCTATCTTTTCAGCCAATAGTTAGGAGGGACTTTTTTATAACTGTCCCTAACAAATTACTATAAGAGGTTGAGTTAAAATTGGTTTTAAGAAACCTAAGACTACGAATTTTTCATATAATTCAAATTCAGGTAAAAATAATAATTATCAATGTTTTATAATAAATAAAACAGGCTATATTTTAAAGTAAAATCTCATATTAAATAAATCACCCGCATTTTCAAATTTGCCAACTCCAACA
>CASPLG010000003.1 GCA_949422855.1 uncultured Eubacteriales bacterium
CATGGACATGCTGACCTGCCATACAAGAAGCTCTTCAAATATCAGCCGTTTTTTGGCGATTTCTACATCTTGCATAGTGGAGGGGAAATGGATATTTTTTATGGCAAATTCCATTGTACACAAATCATATTTGTTCCGAATACGCTCAGGCAAAGTCTCCTGAAAATTCCCCTCAATACTTTTAAGGGACATTTTGACTAAATTTTCTATTTTTTTTGAGCTGAGCGTCTTGCTCTGCGGATAAACGGGCCTTATAATCGCCTTTTGAGAAATTCCGGGTGAAAGGATTTCATATCCCAAAGAATTTCTCTTGACATTGCCCATAATTAATATTTCCTTTTCTTTTGAGAGACCGTAGTCCACATAACGGCTGCCAAAAATAACAATATTTACGGTATCTTTTCCATCCGACCCGACGGCTTTAAGAATATTTATGTTTCTGTTATAAGAAATCTTTTTAACATCGGAGATAATCTTCACCTTGATGCATCCGGGAACTGCACCGGTATATACCTCTTCTATTTTTTTATGAGCCGACCAATTTTCATATGTTCTGGGATAGAAATTCATCAGGTCATATAAAGTGTATATCCCTATTCTATTCAGTTCCGCCAGAGTCTTGGTCCCCACACCCTTTAAAGTGCCGACACTGCAGTTTGTTAAATCCAAGAAAGCTCACTCCGAATCAGGGCTATTCAACCGACACTATAAAATAATAAATTGGCTGTCCTCCGTTTACGAGCGTAATATCTATTTCGGGTTTTAATTTGAGTCTGAGTTTGTCTAGGAGTTTGTTTGCCTCTAATTCTGCTATACCTTCGCCGTATATCACAGTTATAAACTCCGTCTCGTCTGACGATATATCCTCGACAAGTTTTTCACAAGCTGTTATAGGGTCTTTAGCTGTTAAAATCAGCTTGCCGTTATCCAGACCCAAAATATCTCCCTCTTTTATTTTGAACCCGCCGAAATCCGAGTCACGGGAAGCAAATGTCACTTGCCCCGTGCGGACTCTCATCATGGAATTGCTCATAATTTCGTGGTTTTCATTCACGGACTTTTCGGAGTCATATGAGAGCATCGCAGAAATCCCTTGTGGGACAGTTTTACTTGGTACAACAACGACTTTTCTATCCTTAGCCAGATCGACGGTTTGATTTGCCGCCATGATAATATTTTTATTGTTTGGCAGAACAAAGACCGTTTTTGCCGGGGTTGCGAGAACCGCATCTAAAATTTCGTCAGTACTGGGGTTCATAGTTTGCCCGCCGCTTATGACGTGATTGCAGCCCAAATCTTTAAAAAGAGCATTAACTCCGCTGCCGACCGCTACGGCTACAAATCCAACCTCTTCTTCCGGCTCGGCCTTTTTCAGGACGGGTTTTATTTTTAAAGCTTTTTCTTTTTCGGCTTCCACCGCACGCCTGTGCTGTTCTTTCATGTTTTCAACTTTAACAGTCAGCAGTTCACCGAATTTCAAGCCTTCTTGAAGTGCCTTACCCGGATTTTCCGTGTGGACATGTACTTTTATAATATCATCATCGTCCACGACCACAACGCAGTCACCGATATTTTCCAGATATTTTCTAAGTTTAATCGGTTTAAGTTTAGAATTTATGCTTCGGCCGACAATAAATTCTGTACAATATGTGAACCTTATATCATCATCGAACATTGCCGCAGCACTCCTAAAAGTATCATCTTTTTCCGTATCAAAAGGTTTGTTTGTATTCTCCACTATGATGCCGTTTTTGAATACTGACAGCATCCCCTCGAATATCAGACATAAACCTTTGCCCCCGGCATCTACAACCCCTGCTTTTTTAAGTACCGGCAGGAGTTCAGGCGTAGTTTTTAATGCTTCACGTGCACCCAAACATACCTCTGACCACACATAAACCACGGAATTATTAAAATGTGCAGCAATTTTACCTCTTTCGTAGGCGACTCTGGCGACTGTCAGCATAGTTCCCTCGGTTGGTTTCATTACGGACTTATAAGCTGCATCGACCCCCAACCCGAGCGCAGAAACCAGATTCAGTCCATTAATCTCATCTAAATTTTCGAGACCTTTTGCGATTCCTTTAAATATGATTGACAATATAACTCCCGAATTTCCCCTGGCTCCCCTCAGGAGTGAAGAAGCTGCTACTTTAGCTATTTCGCAGGCTCTGTTGGTCTCAGTTTTTTTGAGGTTTTCAACCGCCAAGGAAATTGTCATAGACATATTGGTTCCCGTATCTCCGTCGGGCACAGGGAATATATTAAGTTCGTCTATGTGAGCTTTGTCCTTTGAGATGTTATTTGCTGCAGAAATCAACGCATTTTTAAGGCACAATCCATTAATCAAGGAAAGACACTCCCTCATAAATTAAAAATTATAAAATAGAGCTAACACCCAATTCTACAATATATAAATGTGTGTGTCAAATTAAATCTGTCGAAGTGGTGCCCAAGGGAGGGGGATATGATAAGAAGAAAATACTTCTCAGCGGAAGATAGTGAGTAAATTCTATCTTAAAATTCATTATAGTGTAGGTATACTTGACGTTAGGGTATAATTGTGGTACAATCCGGATGTGAAAATAAATAAAAAGGAGAGAATTATGAGATTTAAATTGGATAAAAAAATTACAGTGAGTTTGCTGATGACTATTGCAGCATTGTCGTTGCCGTGTATTGGTTTGGGACTAGATGTCTCAGCATTTCCGGTAGGTGTAAACAGACCATACGAAACAAGAACTCAGTTAAGCAAAGATGTTAGTTCATATAGCAGAGCATCTTTATTGGGCATGATGCCCGGCGAAATCGATAATTTTGAAAATGCACTGCAATATTATTGTGATATTAATAGTGGGACGGCCGCTACTATTACGTTCCACTTTATTGACAGGATACGCAGTGAACTTAGTTATGCGATGGATTCCGAGTCAATTGATGGTTCATCCTCCACCGATACTGCGCATCTTGAAGATATTATGTATACTAATTCATCAAATCATACTGAGCATGGCAGTCAGTGGTGTATGGACATGCCGGTGTATAATTTCGTTCAGGAGCATGAAGATGTATACAGTAGTAGATATTTTGTCAACCTAATAAATACCATAAGGAGTCTTGTTGATAGGATACATTCCCAAGTTAATTAGACGGCAACAAATAGATTTTAACGTTTTTCTAAGATAAGATAAATTAATAAAAGAGCCTCCCTTTTGTACAGGGAGGTCTGTTAACGGGATTTAATCATTGCTATTTTCCATCGAGATAATATAATCGTCAACTTCGCTTTTTATAACCGTAACTCTGGGACCATATATAATCTGCACGCCGTTTCCTTTTTGTATGACTCCGGACGCTCCACTTTGCTTGAGCAGTTCTTCCTTAACCTTATTGCCGTCCTCAACTTTCACTCTGAGTCTTGTTGCACAGCAGTCTAAATCTAAAATATTCCGTGTCCCGCCGAGACCATCGACTATAAGCTGTGAGACATTGTCTTTTTTGGAGGCATCCACATCTTTTCTGGTATAAAGTTTAGTTTCGAGTTCATCCTCTTCCCGACCGGGAGTAATAAAGTTATACTTTGTTATTAAGAATTTAAACAGGAAGAAGTAAACTACAAAATATATAATTCCCACGGGCAGCATTGCGACCCAGTTTGTCTTTGCATTTCCCTGGAGGATTCCGAATAAGAAAAAGTCTATAATTCCCCCGGAGAAGGTCATCCCGACAGCAACTTTTAACATATGCATCAGCATAAACGAAATTCCTGCCAATATGCAGTGTATGCCGTAGAGCACCGGTGCGACAAACAAGAATGTAAATTCCAAAGGCTCAGTTATACCTGTGAGCATAGAGGTGAGTGCAGCAGAGAGCAAAAGTCCGCCTGCAATTTTTTTCTTTGATGGTTTTGCGACTGAGTACATTGCAAGAGCCGCACCTGGGAGTCCAAAAATCATAACAGGGAATTTTCCGGTCATAAACTTAGTTGCTTCCACGCTGAAGCGTGTCACATTTGGGGAGGCAAGTTCCGCAAAGAATATATTTTGAGCTCCGGCTACATATTTTCCTCCTATAACGGCTGAACCGCCGAGAGGTGTCTGCCAAAACGGGGTATAAAACACATGATGGAGTCCGAAAGGTATCAGTGCACGCTCTATTACGCCATAAATAAATGTCCCGGCATATCCGGTTCCGTTCACAAGCCCGCCCAAAGAGTACATACCATCCTGGATATACGGCCAGATAAAATACATTAATATGCCGACGGAAATATATACAAAGGATGATATTATAGGTATAAACCTTGTTCCACCAAAGAATGAAACTACATTCGGAAGCTTTATTTTGTAGAATTTATTGGTTAGATACGCCACACCAAGTCCTACTATAATTCCCCCGAATACTCCCATTTGGAGGGACTCTATTCCGCAGACGGAGCCGACAGCCCCCTCACGCATTGCTCCATCGTGCAACTTGTCGTTCAGCTTAAGCAGAGAGGATATCGACTGGTGCATTACCAAAAAGGCTATTGCGGCTGAAAGTGTGGCTGTGGCCTTTTCTTTTTCCGCCATTCCCAAAGCGACGCCCATTGCAAATATGATAGGGAGATTTGCAAATACAATCTCTCCTGTCTCCTTCATGATGGTCAGAATAAAATTCAAAAACGTGCCATCACCCAAAAGCCAATCAAGCCCGAATGATGCTATCATTTGGGGGTTAGAAAAGGAAGCACCTATTCCGAGAAGTAATCCGGCGGCGGGTAAGAGTGCGATTGGAAGCATAAATGACCGTCCGATTTTTTGCAAAACGCTAAACACTGTATTTTCTTTACTCATTTCATACAACTCCCTGTATTTATTAGGCTCAAACTATGTAATAAAAGACTACTTGTCATAAGAAATAATTACTGTCTGACCGGATTTGGCATTTCCCAGGTGGTACCCCGGATTTTTCACACTGTCTATATTTGTAATTATCACAGGGGTCTGCAGCGAATATCCTTTTTCTTTTAATAAATCGATATCCACTTGAGCTATTTTATCCCCTTTTTTAACTTTCTGCCCATTGCTTACAAAACTTTTAAACCCATTTCCCTTAAGTTCCACAGTGTTAATCCCTACATGGATAAGAATTTCGACCCCATTGTCGGAGCATATGCCGTACGCATGAAGGGTATCAAAAACCTGGGCTACTTTACCGTCAACCGGGGCAAGAACCAATCCACTTGTCGGTACAACCGCAACACCGTCTCCCAACATTTTCTGAGAGAAGGCATCGTCTTCTACCTCACTAATAGGAATAATTTCTCCATCCATAGGAGACACGACCTCGAAATGCTTTTTTATTTTCAGAAAATCGAACATAATAAAACCCCTCCAAAATAGCAAGTTAAAAGGACAAATCCTTTATAATCTTTTCTTTGACTTCATCCACATTAATTTCAAGAACCTTTTTTCTTATCCCCAAAATAAACGGAGCTGACATTGAAAGTTCATCTATCCCCATAGATAAAAAGGTCTCTGTTAACGCCTCATCTGCCGCCAATTCTCCGCAAATTCCAACCCATATTCCATTTTTATGTGCACTGTCTGCCACCATTTTTATCATTCTGAGTATAGACTTGTGGTGCGGGTTATACATGGAGCTGATTTTGTTATTTTGCCGGTCTATCGCCAGGGAGTACTGAGTTAAATCATTGGTTCCTATACTGAAAAAGTCAACTTCTTTGGCGAGTTCATCACTTATCAGTGCCGCAGCGGGAGTCTCTATCATAACCCCTATTTCCACTTCCCTTGAATAGGGTATATTGTCTCTGTCCAATTCATCACAAACTTGACGTACGATTCGTTTTGCTTCGACTACTTCCTCTCTGGAGATGATCATAGGGAACATTACAGAAATTTTTCCGAATGCGGAGGCTCTGTAGATGGCACGAAGCTGGGTTTTAAATATCTCGGGTCTGTCGAGGCAAATCCTTATTGCCCTGTACCCCATAGCGGGATTGGACTCCTTTGGCAAATCAAAATAATCGGCTTTTTTGTCTGCGCCAATGTCCATTGTCCTGATAATAACACGTTTTCCGTTCATTTTGACCGCAGCATTTTTATAGGCCATAAACTGCTCTTCCTCTGAGGGATAGTCATCTCTCCTGAGGTATAAAAACTCGCTTCTAAACAGTCCTATTCCGCCGGCGTCGTTTTGTACAACCCCATCTAAGTCAGCAGGACTTCCGACATTTGCACATATGTCAACGGTTTTTCCGTCTATGGTTATATTTTTTTTGCCCTTCAGCTCTTTTAACAGTTCATTTTGGTGGTCACAAAGTTCTTTTTTCTTTTTTAGTCGTCTTACGGTTGTAACATCGGGATTTATATAAACGGTACCGGAGAACCCATCGATGATTATTTCGCATCCCTCATATTTTTCTTTTAATTGTCCGCCCAGACCCACCACTGCGGGGATATTCATTGTTCTGGCGAGAATTGCGGTGTGCGAATTGTGAGAGCCCTGCATAGTTACAAACCCTTTAACGGTCTTTTTGTCCATTTGGATTGTCTCACTGGGGGTTAGGTCGTCTGCCCCTATGATGTATGACAGTTTAGATTTCGCATTGCTTTCGCTCCTTGAACTGATGAGTGCACAAATAAGCCGCTGACACACATCTTTCACGTCAGAGGAACGCTGCTTCATATACTCATCATCCATTGCTGCAAACATCATAGAAAATTTCCTTGCAGCTTCTGATACTGCATATTCGGCATTAACCATTTGAGTCTCTATGAGATTCTCAATAAAGCAGACCAAATCCATATCTTCAAGCATCATCTGATGGATTTGAAAAATCATGGCATTCTCCTCGCCAACATCTTTCAATGCCTTGTTATATAAATCACCAAGTTCACGCACAGCTATGTCGTTAGCAGATTTGTACCTTTTAAGCTCATTTTCCGCATTACTGATTTCTCTTTTTTCGATGGTACAGGTCTTTTTTTCGAACATATGCAGTTTACCGAAAGCAATTCCTTTGAATACACCGATTCCTTTTAATACCTTCATTGAAATCATTTACCTCCAGCGAATTTATTGACACCTTAGCAAATTTATGATTTTATGCCAGGGTTTCTTCGGCTTTAACTGCTCGGAAATAATTCTGCAATACCTCTTCTATATTTTCGGATGCACTGTCTTCATCTTCTCCGGAAATCTCTATATCTATACGTTCGCCGTCTTTCACACCCAGACCCATAACCGAAAACAAACTTTTTGCATTTGCGTGTTTTTCGCCCTTGTAAAGAATTATATCCGACTTAAACTGGGAACCTGCTTTGACTAAAACACCTGCAGGTCTGGCATGTATCCCATTTTCACTGTTTATTGTATATGAAAATCTGCGCATTGCTACCCCTCTTTAGATTAATAGTTTTTTATAATTGTATCACTGCTTAAACTTTTCGACAATCATAGTTATTTTACTGACAAAATTCCGCACATATCCATCCTTACAACCGCTCTCAGGTATTATGCGATAAGTTTATCTAAAAGTCAATACTTAATAGAATATATTTATCACAATCAAAACTTATACACAAAATAAGCCGGTAAATTTATGTATAGGGTGATAATTGATTTAATAAAGTTCTTGATATTTTTGCCAATGTGAATTAAAATTATGTGTCAGAGCATATTATAATTACCATAGATTGTTGTATTTAGAGGAAGGAGATAAATTGTATGACAAATAATATATACTTACTCAAGTGGATAAGAGAGATGGAAGAACTTGTAACTCCTGAGAAGGTTATATGGATAAACGGGTCAGAGATACAGCTTGAGAATTTGCGTCAAACAGCTTGTCGCAGCGGGGATTTGGTTAAGCTTAACCAAGAGAAACTCCCCGGATGCTATCTTCACCGTACGAATCCGAACGATGCCGCAAGGGTAGAGAGCAGCACGTTTATCTGCACGAAGTCAAAGGAAGAGGCGGGCCCCACGAATAATTGGATGCAGCCCAAGGAGGCCTATAAAATAAGTTATGACCTGGCAAAGGGAAGCTATAAGGGGAAAGTTATGTATGTAATTCCGTATATGATGGGACCTGTGGGGTCACGTTTTTCCAAAATAGGAGTAGAAATAACGGATTCGGTAACTGTTGTTTTAAATATGGCTATTATGACTCGTACCGGTCAGAAAGTTTTGGATGCCTTGGGTGATAGTAATGATTGGGTCAGAGGACTGCACTGTTCGTGTAATTTAGATCCTGAAAAGCGATATGTTTTTCACTTTCCTGAGGATAACACAATAATATCGCTAAACTCCAACTATGAAGGCAATGCCCTTTTGGGGAAGAAATGCCTTGCTCTCAGACTGGCCTCATATAAGGGAGAGAAAGAAAATTGGATGGCGGAACACATGTTAATTTTGGGGGTTCAGAAGCCCGACGGAGAAATAATTTATATTTGTGCGGCATTTCCGTCGGCGTGCGGCAAGACTAATCTTGCTATGCTGATTCCTCCTGAAATGTACAAAGAGAAGGGATATAAGGTATGGTGCGTGGGTGATGATATTGCGTGGCTCAGGAAGGGTAAGGACGGCAGACTTTGGGCTGTAAATCCCGAAAATGGATTTTTTGGTGTGGCATCCGGAACGAGTGAAAAATCCAACCCTAATGCCATGCAGGTTACGAAAAAGAACACAATCTTTACAAATGTAGTGCAGAATTTGGATGATAATACCGTATGGTGGGAGGGAATGGACAAAAATCCTCCATCTCACGCACTGGATTGGAAAGCAAACCCATGGGATGGCAAGACGTCGAAACAAAATGGGGCACATCCTAACAGCAGATTTACATCTCCTGCTAAAAATTGTCCGAGTTTAAGCGAAAAATTCGATGACCCGGATGGAGTGCCGATATCAGCTATAATATTCGGTGGAAGGCGTGCTCAGACGACTCCGCTTGTGTATGAATCCTTTGACTGGAACCATGGTGTGTTTGTTGGTTCCGTTATGTCGTCCGAGACCACTGCTGCGGCGACAGGAAAAATTGGTATTGTAAGGCATGATCCAATGGCTATGCTTCCGTTTTGTGGGTATAATATGAGCAAATACTTTCAGCATTGGCTGGACATGGGGAAATTCATAGGAAACAAAGCCCCGAAGATATTCAATGTAAATTGGTTCAGGACGGATGATAACGGAAACTTTCTGTGGCCGGGATTCAGTGACAATTTAAGAGTGCTTGAGTGGATAATAAACAGGTGTGAGGACAAAACAAGCGCAAACAAAACTCCGATAGGATATGTTCCCTTTGCGTCAGATATAAATATACAGGGCTTAGACATAAGCAATTCCCAACTGGACAGTCTTCTTACCGTGGATAATGATTTATGGAAAAAGGAGGTTCAGAATATTGAGTCTTTTTATGAGAAATTCGGTGACGAACTGCCGGCAGAACTAAAGAATGAACTATCCAAACTTAAAGAAAGACTTCAATATTGATACCATTTTACTATAATATGAGCATGAGGGCTGAGTAATTATTACTCGGCCTTTGTGCTCTTTAGGCTGTTGATAAAATACAGGCAGAAAAGTATCAGTGCAAAACTGCCGCTTAAAGATGTAGACAAGGATGCGGTACCATACGGTATTTCGCAACTGTTTTGAACACTTGACACCGGTAAACATTCTGAGCGTGTAATTATATAAACCAAACCGGCAGAACCTAAAGCATGTATAAGTCTAAAGAGCACAAAATTAAATATTTTTATATTTTTTTCTTTAATTATAACTGATATTATTTGAAGGTGTACGCATATTCCTCCCCATCCTATGGCAAAGGTCATAAGTGAGGGAGAATATATACTGTTTGAAATCGTGCTGCATGCGGAATTCACTTCTAGAATCACGGGGACGATTAATTGGACTATAGGAGGGAATACATTGCTGTTTTGACGCAGAAATGAATTTATAATAAACAAAATGCAGTAAAACAGAGTAACCAGTGAACACATATTTATAGTAGAATTCACAGCGTCGTTGCAGGACTGTATAATTGAATCGGTCATATTGGTATTATCATCACCAGAAGCTGAATTTTCATGTAATTCATAGTTGTGTATTCTGGCATTTAGACCGAGCAGTATACCCAGAAAAACCGCAAATGATATCTGAGATAGAAATATTAATATCCCCGTACTGATACTCTTTAAAAAAATTCCCCCTACCAGGCTTATAATAAATCCGGGACCGGCATTTACATTAAAGCACATTAAACGATTAGCTTGTTCTCTGTTTATTAAGTCACGCTCTAATAGATTTTGGACGTTCTTGACCCCGGTAGGATATCCGCCAATCATGCCCAGGATAATAGCCGGAGCCGCACATCCCGGCAAATAAAACAGGAATTTTGTTAAAGGGGCGAATATTCTGCCCACCGAGTTAATTATCGTGGATTTGACTATAAACGATGAGACAAACATGAAAGGGAATAGGGATGGTATGAGTGTGTGTATAGAGAAGGAAATACCGTTTATCACTCCCAGAGAAGCCGCCTTTTGGTTTAGGATAAGAGTTACAATTATAAATACTGCAAATGCACACGAAATAACGTCTTTAAATATAATTCCGGCTGTACTTTTTTTAAAAACCTCAGAATCCATTAAAACACCTCTTAATTAAGGTATATTAATTAAGTGTTATTTTTATTGCATTTTTGGCATATTATTTACTAGCTCTTTGAATCTTTACGGAAAGCAGGTGATATGGTTTGAGTCTCATGGATAAAAGTTGTCGAAGAGGTTTTAAAGATAGGGCAAAAAATCTGATGAGAATTAAGCAGTCACCTCTTTATTCGATGCTAAGTTCAGTACATTTTGAAATAAACGGGAATAAAGAAGCGATTATTGAGGGCTCTAAGTGCATACTGCAGTACGATGAAAATATAGTTAGGATAAGCGTAAAGGGTATGGCGGTGTCGTTTTACGGAAGAAATCTGGTTATTAAGTGTCTTACGGAAGATTCGTTAATTGTACAAGGTTTTATTACCTCTATAGAATTTTCGACATGAGGTGAATATTTTTGCTTGTAAAGTGGATAAGATGGTTAATGGGATATGTGGAATTTGAGCTAGTCGGGGGATTCCCTGAGAGATTTATAAATTCTGCGGTGCGTGACAAAATAAACATATGGAACATAAGGAAATTAAAGGACGGAATATCAGCGGATGCGGTGTCTGAGGACTACATTAGGCTTAAAAAAATCTCCAAGAGATGCGGCTGTAGGACTAAGATTGTAAAAAAGCACGGTTTTCCTTTTTCTACTAGAAAATACAGAAGCCGGGTAGGATTAATTGCAGGAGCATTCGTTTTCAGTGGGGTAATATATTTTTTATCGTCATATATTTGGAGTATAGATGTAACAGGCAATGTAAATATTCCGACAGAAGACATCTTAGCGGTGATGAGAGATGTCGGACTCTCAAGCGGATCGCTGAAAAAGAGGGTAGATATTCCTATAGTTAAGCAGGAAGCGATGATTCATTTACCCTCGGTTGCATGGATGTCCATAAACATAATGGGAAGTCATGCCAATATATCAATAAAGGAAAAGATAGATACGCCCGGTATAGTTGGAGAGGATAAGCCTTGTAATATAAAAGCCGCATGTGATGGCAGAGTAGAAAGAATAGAAACGTTTATGGGTACGCCTGTTGTATCGGAAGGAGATGCGGTTTTAAAAGGCCAGTTACTTATAAGCGGTGTGCTGGAAAATCAAGTTGATAAAAACGTATTTGTACACTCTGACGGAAAAATATATGCACATACAAAACGCACCCTGCAAGAAAGTGTCCCCTTGGCTCAGACGACAGCGGCAGATACGGGAAAAATTAAGAATAAATACAGGCTTAAAATTTTAGGTCTGGAATTGCCATTTGGTTTTTGGAGTAAAACAGATGAGACATACAGGTGTGAATTTTATTCAAATAGGTTAAATATAGGGCAAGTAAACCTCCCGATTGTGCTTTATAGGGAGCGGTGGTATGAACAGGTTTGCGACCAAATTCAACTGACTTATGATGAGGCTGTGAAGAGGGCTGATGATTTGATTTGCTGTAAGGAGAAAGAAGATTTTAAAGATAAAAAAATTATCACCAAGGATTTAGAAGACAGGGAAGAAAACGGAGTATGCATTCTGACGGCAAAATATAGTTGTCTGGAGGACATAGGTACTAAAGAAATAATAGAATTTAATTAATAAATTATTTTCGATTTAGGATTGAAAAGAGGGAATTTGGGGATGATATGTCGAACAAAAATATAGTGAATTACGTGAAAAATATAAATATATCGCAGATTACGACAGCAAAATTTGATTATTTATATATATAATATTTCCTAACAAACAAAAATTTTTAAATGCTAAGTAAGTATATCAAAGTTAGGAGATTGTAAATTGAATATCGAGATATTGAAGCGGGATGTTAGCACAGATAAAAAGGGAGGATTTTTTGGCAGGGTAATATTTTTTAGAATTACGTACTTCATCTTTGGATTTTTATCTGCTCAAGGGATTATGTTTGATAGGTATAATCCTTTTGGTGTTTCGCTGGCGGCATCTGTCCCGGATGCCTATATGATTCCGGGTCTTATTGGGGCGGTGGTTGGGTACTTATTCTTGGATAAACTCGGCAGAAGCATAAGATACATTTCCATGATTTTAATTGTAGCAGCACTTAAGTGGACTTTTAGCGGAGCGAAAAAAATAAGTAATTACAGGACGTTTGTGCCTGTAATTTGTTTTATATCGTCGTTTTCAATAGGATTAATATCTGACTATTCGGGACAGCTGAGTTTAGATTATATTTATATGATTTTGCTTGAATCGGTCACAATCTCGGTGTGTACATATTGTCTTTGCAGGACTTTCAAAATTTCTTATTGTACCGGAGGTACGAAAAGTCCATATGATATAGCATATGCATTGACATCTATCTTTGTAGTGACGTTGTCTTTATATGGTGTGAAAATTTATGCATTATCGGTAGGGAGGATACTTTCGATTACCATTGTACTTTTTGCGGCATACTGTTTTGGGGTGCGGGGAGGAAGCATTTCGGGTGCACTTCTTAGTGCAATATTAGGATTTTCTTCGTTTGGGACGTTTAATACTTCAGGGGTCTATGCACTTGCGGGGACATTTGCGGGTGTTTTTGCAGCCACGGGTAAAATTGGGATTTGTACGGCATTTTTCCTGAGCGGTTTAATATTTATGCTACACTCTTACGCTGCTTTTAATACCATGCCTACAATAATGTATGAAATTGTGTGTGCGATAGTAATATTCATGATGGTTCCCAAGGAGTTTATGTATTATATAAGGGCACTATTTAGGGCAAACAGGGGCGAATGTAAGGAGATAAACCATAAGAAAAACAATGAGAAAAAGTATATATCGCAGGCGATAAAGTCTGTATCGGACGTTACGGGCACGGTTATGCCGCTGTCGTCCGCAAAGTCTCAGAATGAGATAGAAAATACATGTATTAATTCGGTTTATAAGATTTGCAAGGGATGCAATTTAAAGGGATTGTGCTGGGAGAAGAGTGCTGACATTACAAAGAATTTTTTTAGCACGCTTATTATGGACACGCTTAATAACGGCAGCAGTGACCATGAGTGCATTGTAAGCAAAAGGTGTAAGAATATAAATCTTATTACGGACAACATCAAGTCAAATATAAGCAAATACAACTCGGAACTTGAAGCAAAAAACCGTATAACAGAGCTGAGGAGGGGAGTTTCCGAGAAGCTTTATTTCGCGGAGACTCTCTACGAATATGCCTATGAGGGAATAAAGTTCAATAATGTAGAAGACAAAGCAAAGAGCAAAATGATTAAATCTTTACTGGCTAAATTCGGGATAGAGACGGTAAGAACAGAATGCAGATTTAGCAGTCAGGGGAAGATTTTTATTGAAATAGAAGTCATGAAGACTGATAATAAGGAATTAATAAACAAAAAGATACTGGAAAAACTGATGCAGTTGTGTGCGGCGAACTTGGACGAGCCTATTACATTTGACATTGAAAACAGGACACTGATAAGAATCACGGAAAAGACCATTTTTGACTTGAAGGTTCGTGTAAGTGTACACAACTGTAATAACGGTGAATTTTGCGGTGACTGCCATACATATTTTAAGGATGGAACGGGCAGAGCCTCAGCAATGATAAGTGATGGAATGGGGACGGGTGGAAGAGCGGCTGCAGACAGTGCCATAACGGCCGGGATTATAGAAAGGCTTATTAAACTCAGAGTAGAGCCGAGCAGTGCAGTCAAGATTGCAAATCTGTCCATTTTGGGGAAGAGCAGCGAAGAATCCTTAACCGCAGTGGATATCATGACATTTGATGCATTTTCGGGGAAAGCCGACTTTATAAAAGCCGGGGCTCCGCTTACGCTTATTTACAAGAAAGGACGTATAGATGAAATAGACACATCATCTCTTCCGATTGGCATATTTGATGAAACAAATTTTTCCGTTAACAGCGTGGTTTTAGATGAAGGGGACACAGTTTTAATGATGTCTGATGGGGTAACTGATTCGGGTACAGACTGGGTAAAAGACAAACTAAAAGATTTAAAAAGTATAGGAATAGAGAACTTTTCAGAAAATATTCTGAAAGGGGCTCTGGAGCGAAGAGGTAAAAATCATGATGATGACATAACGGTTATGACAATCGAAGTTACCAAAAATCGGTGATTGATGCTGCATGTGGTTGATAAAAAACACAGAATTTATTTATAAAGACTTTTGTAAATTAGTCTTCTTGCTGCCGCACTGATTGACAAACTTTTCTAATTCTGAGATTAGCAAGGGCGACAGTGACAAGATAGCTACGATTAGCCATTGGAGGAAATTAAGAGATTCGGTTCTGAACAATGCACACAAGCTGGGGATTGTAATAACGGATATCTGCAGGAACATGCAGAATAAAAAGGAATATATTAAATATTTGTTTCCCAAAACTCCTGTTTTCCTGAGTGTTTTTTCACTTCTGACGTTAAATGAATGTATAATTTGTGAGAGACCCAGTACTGCGAAAGCCATAGTTCTGCCGATAACAGGAAGAGTAGTTTTGTCAAAGAACACTTTTCCCATTGTGAATGCCAAAAGAGATATTGCCCCTATAAAACTTCCCTCTATGAATATGTTATATCCCAGTCCGCCTGAAAACAGACTTTTTTTAGCGTCAAGGGGCTTTTTGTTCATGATGTCTTTGTCTGTGGGCTCCATGCCGAGGGCCAGTGCAGGGAATGAGTCTGTAACCAGATTTATCCATAGGAGCTGAATTGCTATGAGTGGTGACGGCATTTTGAGTAAAAACGCAGCAAGGACAACTATTATTTCTCCTATGTTTGTGGAGAGTAAAAAGTGTATGGATTTTCGTATATTTTGGAAGATTCCACGCCCTTGTCTGACCGCCTCAACTATTGTAGAGAAGTTGTCGTCTGTAAGGATGATATCTGCTGCGGATTTTGCCACATCTGTTCCGGATTTGCCCATTGCACACCCTATATCCGAAATTTTCAGTGCGGGAGCGTCATTTACTCCATCACCTGTCATAGCGACGATATTGCCCTTAGACTGAAAAGCTTTTACGATTCTTACCTTGTGTTCGGGGGAAACTCTGGAAAACACCGAGTATTTCTCTATAACTTCTTCCAACTGTTTTTGAGTCATATTATTTAACTCTTTGCCCGTCATAGATTTTAAATTACCGGTAAGTATCCCTAAGTCTGCGGCGATGGCATTTGCGGTGATGGGGTGGTCTCCGGTTATCATGACAGGTTTTATTCCGGCTTTTAAGCACTCTTTTACTGCGTTTTTCGCCTCAGGGCGGGGAGGATCAATTATTCCAACTAATCCGCAAAAGATTAAATCTGACTCCATGGAAGCCGTGGAGCAGGGGGCTTTAGTGTCCTTATAAGCGATGCCTAGGGTTCTGAGGGCTTTTGATGCCATACTTTCGTTTATAGACTCTATTTTTTTCAATGTATTTTCATCTAGCGTAAGTATTTTATCCCCCATGCGAAAACGGGTACAAATTTTCAGCAGTACTTCCGGTGCACCTTTTGTAATGACTTTATAACCGCCATCCGCCGTGGTGTGCAGAGTGGACATAAGTTTGCGTGAGGAATCGAAAGGTATTTCATTTACTCGTTTGTACTGACCTTCCAATAGATTTTTGTCCATGCCGTTTTTATGCGAGGCAAATAGGAGTGCATTTTCTGTAGGCTCACCATGTAAAATACGGGAGTTTTTTTTATCTATGGAGGAGTTATTGCACAGTGCACAGTATTTTAATATCTCTGATGAAAGTTCTGAATTAAATGTCTCTACTCCCGTGATACTTCTAATTTCGGTAACTGTCATTTTATTTTGCGTTAGGGTACCTGTTTTATCGGAACAAATCACGTTTGCGTTGCCTAACGTCTCGACAGCCGGAAGTTTTCTTATAATGGCATTTTTGGCAGCCATTCTTCTTACTCCTATAGCCAAAACTATGGTTACGACTGCAGGTAGTCCCTCCGGTATGGCTGCAACCGCCAAACTTATTGCTATCATAAACATTTCTAAAGGTGCGGTTCCTTGATATACTCCCAATGCAAAAATAATTATACTCACTATAATTATTCCTATTCCAAGTATTTTCCCGGTTTTAGCGAGCCTTTGCTGAAGGGGAGTCTGTGGACTTTCGCCTTCATTTATCAGATGTGCTATTTTTCCGACCTCAGTATTCATTCCGGTCTCCACAACTACTGCTTTTGCATGACCGGACACTACAGAATTTGTTGCAAAGACCATATTTTTTCTCTCAGCCACCGGGGTATCGGAAGACAAGACTGCATCTGCATTTTTCCTAACGGGATTTGATTCACCGGTTAAAGAGGATTCTTCTGTTTTCAAATCGTAAGATTCTATAAGTCTTGCGTCTGCACAGACAAAATCTCCGGTATCCAAAACCAAGACATCCCCTGGCAAAACGTCCTCAGACGGAATGCTGCACTGTTTGCCATCACGGATAACCTTTGAGTGGGGAGAAGAGAGTTTTTTGAGAGAATCTATAGCCTTTTCGGCTTTGCTTTCCTGAATTACGCCTATAATTGAGTTGAATACAACTATAATGAGTATTATTATTGGGTCTGCATAATTTCCATCGCCGTCTATGATTGCGGTTATGAATGAGACTACGGATGCCGCCAGAAGAGTCAGCACCATAAAGTCGGAAAACTGTTCTAGAAACCTCTTAATAAAGCCGGGTCTTTTCTTTTCTGCCAAAACATTTTTGCCATATTTAATTTCAAATTTTTTGACATCGTCTTTAGACAGCCCTTTGCTTGTAGTACCAAATCTCTTCATTACGTCAGGATAATTTAAACTGTGCCAGTCCATTAATACCAACTCCAACGACCTTTTTTATAAATATATAAATTAATGTTTCGATATATGACAAATAGAATAGTTAATTTAAAATATCCATTTTTAAATCGGCCAAATTTGGTGCATAAAACTGATATGTAGTTATCTTTGGAAGACTTTTAAAGTCGTGTTTTTGAAAATTCAAGAAAAATAATACAAGGTTTGTTAGTTGATTAATTTCGAGATTTGTTGTAAAATAATAGTAAAGGTAGTAGAAAGAGGGCGAGAGAAGATAAAAAAGTATATAAGAAGCAGAAAATTACTCTTAATTGCTGTTCTTTGTAACATATTTTTGTTGTTTTCTGTTGTGTCCAGAGACTGCACCAATGATACATACTGTTATGATTCAGGAGGATTGCATTTTTCAAGTAAAGATTTAGGAATCGATAAATTTTTTCCCAGGTCAAAGGTAGAGACAAGAGGAATTGATGTTTCTAAATGGCAGGGAGATATAGACTGGGGTAAAGTAAAGCGAAGCGGTGTGGGTTTTGCTATAATCAGGCTTGGCTTTGGCAGGAGACTGGATAGGCGTTTTCATGCCAACATGAGAAATGCAAAACTAAATGGAATACCTTGCGGTGTTTACCATTATTCCTATGCAACAAACCGGTCTGAAGCGAGAGCAGAAGCGGATTACTGTTTAAGAAATCTACAGCAGTATAAACTGGAGTACCCTGTTGTATTCGACGTAGAAGAGGACAGGCTGAGAAATTTGGGACAGATGCAGCTTTCTGAAATTTGCGATGGTTTTTGCAGTAGGATGAGGGAGAAAGGCTACTACGTGAGCATATACTCATATTCATACTGGGTAAAGAACTATTTGCCGAAGGTTTTGTTTTCCAAGTATGACTTGTGGGTTGCGAAGTACGGAGGCAAACGACCTTATGGATGTACATTCGGCATGTGGCAATATACTTCCTCGGGGCAAGTAGACGGGATAAATGGAAGAACAGACTGTGATATTTCTTATTTTGATTATCCTTCGATGATGAGGGAGATGCATTTAAATGGGTACTAATCTTAAATTTCATGGGAGGAACGCAATTCGGTGTACGTTAAGGCATTGTTTTGCCGGGACAGCTTCAGACAATAACCTTTTAGTTTTGGTAGTGCCAAAAGAGGTGATATGATGCTGAAAAATCAATGGAAATACTGCGGTTGATTTAGTGTAAAACACTTTCAAATGCGGGCTTAGTAAAACTTATTTTACATATTTAACCTTCTTATATCTACGTATGTGGCACTCCCTTAGTTTTCACAATATCACGCTCAGGCTGGTTTATTCATAGGATAAAATAAAAAGAAATGATGAAAGCGGCGTGGTGTAGTGGAAAAGAATATAGTGCATGCAATGAGGCTGTGTACAATGTTTTTGGTTTTTATTGAGATCCTTTCGGGACATGTTTTGTCCAAGAAATTGGAGATTATTGGAACCAGGATATGTGGCGGAATTGCTTATTGTTTTGTACAGGGTGTAGATGGTGTTGTCGTGGGGAGAAGGTTTGAGCCATATGAGGGCGAGATAGTTGTACCTGATACGGTTGAGATTGATGGAAAACAGCATACGGTTGTAGGGATTTTGCCGGATGCTTTTTGCTGTAACCCATACCTAGAAAGCGTTGACATTAGATGCCCAATCAAGTTTTTAAACAACAACCAGTTCTACAGATGCTTTAATTTAAGGAGTGTACGGCTTCCTGATACTGTTCAGAGTATTGGAAGTTATGCGTTTTTTCATTGCCACCAACTGATGGATTTAAAAATCCCAAACGAGGTAAAAAAGATAGAAAATGCAGCATTTTCGTGCTGTTATCAGCTAGAGAACGTGGATTTACCGCCTGATTTAGAGTACTTGGGCAGAAATGCTTTTGAAAAATGCTATGATTTAAAGCAGATATGTATACCGGAAAAAATAGAGAAAATAAGGAAAGAAACTTTTTTAGACTGCGTGGATTTACAAAAAGCTGTATTTTCAGATGGAGTTAATATTATAGGAAGGAAAGCCTTTTATAATTGTCAAAGTTTGCAGTCCCCGACCTTTCCATATGGTTTAAAACGTATAAAAGACAAGGCTTTCCAGAATTGCTTTTGTATAGGGGAACTACTTTTTGCCCAGAACTTGAAAGCCATAGGTTGGGATGCATTCTCGGACTGCATTAATCTGCGCAAACTGACATTTTTAGGAGAAGCCCCACCCTCCATGGGTTCGGATGCATTTTATTACCGCAGGTCTCCCGACAAGAAAACCATAAAGGTAAGTACTCCCGACAATTCGGAGAAAAGGTATAAAAGTGCACTTAGGTGGAAAATGCATGACTGCAGGGTTATCGTAGAAGGATTTGACGAGTAAAAACTCTAGAGGCAGCCAAACTTGCAATAAATTTATCCTTATGATAAAATATAAAGTTGCGCTGGGGTAGAGCCTCTTCCGTACAATCATTTAAGCCATGGACGATAAATTTGCGGCGTATATTGATAGACGTTGGGGTTTTAGATTAATTCAGGCAAAAAAGGAGGATGAAAGATATGTACAGCTATGAGGTAATACTATTTATGGAATTTCTGAAAAAGCACAGGGACCTTTTGCAGAATTTAAAATCTGAGAACGGATTAAGCTTGGAGTTTATTGAGGATAAAATCATACCGATAGCTAGAGAAAACGGTTTTAATATAAATGCAAAAGACATTCTTAATTATGTAAATGAGAGTCTGTCCGGGGAGGAGAAATTGCTCGATGATAATATGATAGAGGAAGCTGCAGGTGGAAAAATGAATAATAGGTTTATAGCTGCGGGATTGCTTGCTCTTATGGGTTTTGCAGGAGGGTCTCCAAACCAGACGGCAGATGCAATGCAACCCGGGGATTCTTCGAGTGATGTCTCGACTGCTGTGTATGAGGCTGGGAAATCTGTAAAGACTGTGAAAAGCGTGGGCAATAATGTGCTTAGCCAAGATGAACTGGAATATTATCAAGAGAAGATTGGGTCTGAGTACAAGATTATTAGTCCCAAAGGGATGAGTGGCAGCACGGCCTCCGCATACAATTTAGAAGACGGCAAGGGCAACCAATTTATTCTAAAAATTTCCAACAATCCTCAGAATACGGGGCGCTGGATACAAAATCAAAAGAACACGCGGGAAAAAATCAAGAAATATTATTCAGGTTACAACGGACAATTAAAAATCCCGAACTATATAAAAATAGGAGATGATTTCGTTATTGAGGAGAATCTTGGAGAAAATCTTGACGCAGAAACTCTAGAGAACCTCGGGGACGGTGAAATTAATAAATTTGTAGACAGTCTGGCTGAGTTCTTAGCATATACCCACAAGCAAGAACGAGGGAAAAATTTCTCCTATGTGTTAGGCCATGAGGGAGTTTTTACATTAAAAGATGCCTATAAATATCTAAACGACGCAGGGGCTCTCAATTCTGATGAGCAAAAATCATTGGCTGATTTAATTGAGCGTTTCGAAAAACGGGATACAAGCGATGAAGTTACCGCTCTTACGCATACGGATATCAGACTTCAAAATATTGTTTATAATTCTAAAACTAAAACATTTGGTTTGATTGACTTTGAGACCCTGAATACCATTGCACCTATTTACTATGATTTTACTTCCGGAACAGTTGGGTCATACGGCATTCCTTACGATATATGTTCAAAAATTATTGACCGTTACAATCAAATTTCGGATATTAAGGTAGATAAAGAAAAAATTAAGATGTTTCATAAATTAGGCACAATGTATGAAATGTGCACTTGTGCTAAATTTAGGGACAAAATTAAGAAGGAGGAAATCCCTTCTCGTCTCTGGAGTAGCGGGATAAAGCAGAGATTTAAGATGATTGACAGGGGTTTTCAGAATTAAAGTTAAATAATTTAGGGAATTTAGCCTAAATTGGAACAATCAAAAAGTTGAAAGCACAGCTGTTATGCTCAGTCGTGTGTGAGAAGGTTTAAAGGGGAGGATTGAAGTCTCCCCTTTAGGCGTTTTTTGGTTACTTTTTGCTTAAATAACAAAAATATACAAGAGAATAGTACAACCTTTTAAATTTATAGTGAAATAACCTAAAAACTGTACAAATGTTTGGCGCAATAAGGGATTAACCCGGTAGATTGAGACAAGGTCTTTGAATTTTCATAACTTTCCCTTTTTAAAGTTATTTAGCCATATATAACTGTCTGCTCGATTTTCACTCTAAGTGGACCGAACTTCGGTGTTATTTTTGATGGATATGCATTCATAACTATTACTCGGGGTATTAAAAATAATGCGGATGACAAATACCAAAGGAGAGAAGATATCTTGAATATTAAAAAGCCGAATTTCAAAGTGTCTATATGTGTTTTGTCTACGTTATTGGCAGTGATTTTGGGAGTCTTGGGAATTACGGTTTACAAAAATGGTTTTAGAGCTGTAAATGAGGAAATCCCGATTGTAATGTCTACGGATGACAGATATGTATATCCGACTATTGTATGTATGACATCTCTGCTGGAGAACAGCGACAAGGATAAAAATTATAAAATTTACATATTGGTGCCCGGGGATATTTCAGAAGACAATATAAAAAAGTTGGCATCTTTGCAAGCAAAATACAAAAATTGTCATATTGAAACAAGGAAAATTGGAGATAATTATGATGAATACCAAAGTTATAGATATTTTACAAAAGCTATATTTTTTAGGCTTAAGATACCAAGTGTTTTAGCGCAAGAAAAGAAATGTCTTTATATTGATACCGACACAATAATAACTGGGGATTTATCCGAACTTTATGAAACGGATATATCTAATTATTATATTGCAGGCATACCTGATGGTACGGGAATTTCATATGAGAAAAGACTTAAAGAGTCATTAAACATGAGCGATAATACGATAAGAAATTATATAAACTCAGGGGTTTTACTTTGGAATTTAGAAAAGGTGAGACAGGATAATATTGAAGAAAAGTTTGACGAGTTTGTACAAAAAAATGTATTTGAAACAAAGAGAGCCCTCTTTCCCGACCAGGACTGCATAAATATGGTTTGTGAAGGAAAAATTCTAAGTTTGCCGCTCAAGTATAACCTTGGGGTACAAATAAAGGCACATATAGAATATGAAAACAACAGAATAGCAAAGGCTTGTTTTTCCAAAGAAGATTGGGAGGAAGGGATAAATAACCCCGTGATTATTCATTACACTTCGAATCGTAAGCCTTGGAGGTGTCTTAAGTGCCCGTATATAGACCTATGGTGGAGGTATGCAAACGGTTCAGATTTTGCAAATGAAATAGGGGAAAAATACTATCGATATAAAAAGTAATTTTGTTACTTTTTTATATAAATATATTATAAAAGGAAGTGTATTAAAAGTGAATTATAAAATAAGGGTAAAAAAATTTGTTTGTTTTATGCTTTCGGCGGTGTTTTTGAACAATGGACCATGGCTAAAAAATGATTTTAGCTCAAAAACTTACCGGTCCGGAATATCACAAAATGCATTTATGCTCAAAGAAGAGCTGAATTCTCTTGGAACGGGGGAAAACGAAAATACCGAGAAAATCATTTTAGGAAATCTGCCGGCAGACGTTCAATATGACGACGGTGCAATAATAAATACCGATGATGGTTCAACAGGGGTAAATGATATACAAATAAAGAGCGGAACTCCGATTGAATGGTACGTGGTGGGGACAGATACCAAGGGAACCTCGAAAACTCCCCAAAATGCAGTTTTATATTCTGTAAAGCCTGTTATGAGTGAGGGCGGATTATTTAATGATTTTAATGTGACAGACTCGGAGGTAGAGATTGATTACTCAAGGGTTGGCGACAGGGGGATAGATTATTCACCAAAGAAAGCCCCTTCTCGGATTTTTTCATCTCATTATGGAGCAAGCAGGATAAGAAGACTATTAAATGAGGCAGTCAATGGAGGTAAAATGTTTAAAAGCGGGCAGTATGCTCTGCTCCAAGATTCAACTTTTACCACTTTTGACCCTAAACAGACTCAAATTGACTATACATTTTGGGAATCTAACGGTCCATACAAGTTAACCGACAAGATATATTTAGCTTCTGCGACAAACGATGAATTGAATGTATATTATAACGATACTTCAAACTCATCAGGCAGTGGCAATGATTCTAAACCTATCTTGACCCCGATATACGTTGGGGAGGGTACTGCACTTCCGATTGCCCAAAAATATCTGGGACCTAAGGTATGGCTGCGTACATCTGATTTTGACAGATATCCACATTGCTATATATCTACACCGGCAATAGAAAAGAAGGAATCATATTATGAAAGCGGTACCCCTGCAACATCCGGGGCAATAAAAATAAACTTAAGCAACGTAAAATTTCTATCAAAAGCTAGGGGTGTAAGCAATGTCAGTACCTCAAATTTTACTCAGGTTGATCGCAGCAAAGGAATGTTTCTACGTATGGATGGAGGAAAGGGGTCAATACAGAAAAAAGAAAGCACTGTACATTATAGCTCCGCTCCAGAAAATAGCAGATTAGTTGCTGTGGCCGAGGTGGGCGATATTACCTATGAATTTTCCGAGGATATTTCAGGTGAAGGCAGCATAGATTTATCTAAAAAGGGACTGCCTGGGGGGGCGGTTTATGATGCGTGGATTGAACAGACTGGGGTCGGTGCGGATGAAGGTCTGATATTTGCAAGCAATACCACTGCAGAGACGATTGCGTCGGGTCCTTTTGACCAAATGTCAAACGGTGTCAGAGTTACTGCGGACTCCGGAGTATTCCCCGAGGGTTCCAAACTTGATGTAAATTCATCCTCGAATAACAAGGAAGGGTATGAGATAATCAAAAAATTTCTAAGCAACCCCGGCAATTTAGAAAGTTTTACGGTATACGATGTTAAAGTTTATGCTCCCAACAGTACCGTTGCAAGAAGCAATTCAGAAGATAATTCAAGCGTCGATAATTTCTCTGAAGCTACGGTATATCTTCCCATATCCGACAAAATGGACATAAACAATATACAAGATTATTTCTTAACTCCGGAGGGATTTATCCAGGGTGGCAAAATAGAAGAATATAAGGGTAAAAAATACTATGTTTTCAAGGTTAAAGACCATTTTAGTACGTATATATCACTAAACTCATTTAACGGTGTGGACTTTTTTAAAACGGGGGACACCTCCTACGATGGTAATGCAATAATTTGCACGGCAGCAGTAACTTTGGCAGCAGGTTTCTTAATATACTTGCTTTCAAAGAAGAAGGCGAAAGTCTAAAATCCAAAATGGTACGAACCGCTGAGTTCTTTTGCAGAGCACAGCGGCTGTTTTATTTTTATAGTTTGTAGTTCAGATGATAGAATTTTTTTCTTCATAAAAATTTTTATTTTTCAATCTTAAAATTACATCTGAGATTTTGGCGGCAAATTCCATTTGGTGAGTAACCACAATTATAGTGTAATTTTCCTCTGCGAGTTTTTTGATAATTTGGGATATTTCTTCAGTCAGCTCTTTGTCGAGGGCAGAGGTCGGTTCATCAAACAAAAGGATTTTAGGTTTTAGAATCAACGCTCTGGCGATTGCAGCTCTTTGTTTCTGACCGCCGGAGAGATTTTTAGGATAAAAATTTTCCCTCCCGGTTAGTTTAAATTTGTCTATTAAATGTTGACTTTTAGCATTTAATTCTTCCTTGGAGCAGATTTTTTTATTTTTAAGAGGTACCTCTATATTTTCTTTGACGGTCAGGTTATTAAATAAATTAAAGTTTTGGAAGACAAATCCTATATTGCTAAGGATATCTGCCTGTTCTTTTTTGGGTGCATATATTCCGCCTCGTACCAGAAATTTTCCTCTTATTTCTATGCTTCCCGAATCTATTGTTTCGAGCCCTGCTAAACACCTCAAAAATGTACTTTTCCCTTTACCCGATGACCCTATTATGGAGATTATTTCTCCGGGGCGGCTGCTGAAATTTATATTATTTAAAATAGTTTCCCCTCCAAATTTTTTAGTTAGGTCGGTAACTTGTATACTTTTCATAAATTTTTAGACCTCCTTAAAAAGATATACTTTTTTCAAATTTTCTGAATATCCAGGTGACAAAATAGCAAGCTAGAAAGTAAATCAATCCGGCAATTATGTAAGGAAAAACGTTTGCGGTTGAGTTTACTATGTTTTTGGTGTTTGATAAGAGTTCTACCACCCCTATCGAATAGATTAGAGATGTATCTTTTACCAAGGTAACGGTTTCATTGCAGATAGACGGCAAAACAACTTTAAAAATCTGCGGAATCAATATTTTATAAAGTGCCTGTATTTTAGAAAACCCTAAAACCTTGCAAGCCTCAATTTGCCCCTTGTCAACAGATAAAACCCCCCCTCTGAATATTTCTGCAAAATATGCCGCATAGTTCAGGATAAAAGCAACTGTTCCGGCAAGGAATCTATCCTTAAATGATATGTAATTTCCGATAAAGGGTACGTATGGCAGGCCGTAAAATATAAAAAGCAGTTGCAAAAGAAGGGGGGTTCCTCGCATAATGTTTATATATAGGCCTATCGAAAGTTTTATAAATTTGCAGCCATATATTCTTCCCAGGCAAATCAGAAATCCAAGCGGCAATGACGCTATAATCACGATGATAAACAATACTAAAGTATTAGACAGTCCATTTATAAACAGGGGAAAGACATTTTTATTTTGACTGATATTGTCCGCATTTTCGATATTTGCTTCTTCCGGACGGAAAAAAATGTTTTCTGAAAACCATTTTTCTGAGATTTGCGCAGCTTTTTTGTTGTCGCTTAATAAATTCAGTTGCTCTTCAATTTTATTTTTAAGATTTTCATTTCCCTTTTTAACCGCTATAACGTAATATTCAGAAGATATCTCTTCATTCAAAATTTTGAATTTATTATGTAGACTTTCTTTTTTAAGATAGTATCTGGCAATAATTTCATCCACCACGGCACCATCCGATATCTTAGAGTCGACTTCATTTAAGCATTCGACCATATTTTCGAGTTCAACAATAGAGTTTAAATTTTTACTAATTTCGTGTTTTCTAAGAGCCTGCGAGCCCGTAGAACCTTTCTGCACACAAATATTTTTATTTTCTAAGTCTGATAATGTATTAATGGGGCTGTCTTTTTTGGTGATTACAACCTGCTTGTTTTTCATATAGGGTTTTGTTAGGAGCATAGTTTTTTCTCTTTCCGGCGTTTTAGAAAGCCCATTGCAAATAACGTCTATATTTCCGCTGTCTAACTCCAGCTCCTTTGAATCCCAGTCAATGGGTTGAAATTTGACATTTTTGTTCATTCCTCTAAAAACCTCTTTGGCTAAATCTATATCAAACCCGGCTACATTTCCCGAAGGGTCGATAAATCCCATTGGAGGAAGATTAACATCGAGCCCTACAACTATTTCAGTTTTATCCGACGCAAAACATACTGAGTTGAACGACAAAAACATTAAAAAGATTAGTAATAGTGATTTTATGCTTTTACATTTCATATTTATTTATTCCTTTCAGTTATTTAAAAAACAAAAAAACACGCAGTGCGGAATATCACACGCTGCGTACTTTGATAAGTAAAAGTTAATATCAAAAGGTCAACATGGACATCTCCGCATTCACAAACAACGGGATTACATCCATGTCAGCACTTTTCAAAGTCTACAAAGGATGCAACCCCAATCTATGATGGTTAAAAACGGTATTACAGATCAAAGCTTTAAGAATAACAACACTCATTTTGGGGCACCTCCTTGTCAGAAATTAACTCAATGGATCTATTATATCAAAGTTTTGGTAAATAGTCAATTAGTTACAGCAAAAATATTTATTTTTTCGCTGTATCCGATACAAAATGTGAAATTTTTAAAAGTTTTGTATTTATCCGATACCATATTTAAAATCTTAACAGTTTTTATAGATTTTATTTGCGGTCTATTTAGCTTTTATCCGAGGATTTACCGACAAGCGAAGCTAAGTATCCAAAAAATACAGCTGCGGAGATTCCTGCCGCGGTAGAAGCGAGCCCCCCGGATATAATACCTATGGGGCCATCCTTCTGAATAGATTCTATTACGCCCTTCGCCATACAATATCCAAATCCGCAGAGTGGGACAGTGGCACCGGCACCGGCATACTTTACGATTGGTTCATATACTCCCAGAGCAGTCAAAATTACTCCCGCAATGACATAAGAGACGAGGATTCTTGCAGGGGTAAGCTTAGTTTTGTCGATTAATATTTGTGCGATCAGGCAAATAAGACCTCCGACCCAAAAAGCATTAAAATATTCCAAAAACATTCACTCCTTTCCCGATAGAAATATTATTGCCGTAACTTTTAAGTTTATTAACGTTAAAATTGAATTACGTTTAGATATCTAACTAAACACCGGCACGAAAATTGTATATAATACCGAGTACTGAGTCTAAAAATTCTGGTTTTCAGGCCTGCTGTTATCTTTACGGAGCAGCTACCGGCTAACAAAATGTGATTTATTTTTCGTGCCAGTTTCCTTTTGCTTCTGATGCTTATTAAAATGTAGTTGACAAACCAAATTTTAGAGTATATACTTTAAAGGTAGCTTTTAAAATGTTCAGTGTGTCTTTTGGAGAATTGTAAGAGGAGTATTATTCTGATAAAATTTATGCTTGTTTGAAGTTTGGAGGTGTGTGTTTTGGCTATAGTCCCTAAGAGAAAAACATCTAAAGCGAGAAGAAACACCAGGCGTTCCAACGTTTGGAAGTTGGAGGCTCCGGCATTGTCTAGGTGTGA
The DNA here is from genome assembly GCA_949422855.1 of uncultured Eubacteriales bacterium. Taxonomy (GTDB): domain Bacteria; phylum Bacillota; class Clostridia; order Oscillospirales; family Acutalibacteraceae; genus CASPLG01. The sequence continues at coordinate 28,264 of CASPLG010000003.1, forward strand.
TAAGTGCGGTGAGTACAAGTTACCCCATAGGGTATGTAAAAGCTGTGGTTATTACAAAGGCAGAGAGGTAATAAAAGTAGAAGCTTAGGATGGGTTTAGAGGGGGATAATTCCTTCTCTGTTTTTTTGTGGGAGATATATTTTTATAGGGTTTTTGTCGAAGAATCGTAAGTGAAATTTCGCTGCAGGAGGGAAGTTAATTGTATAAACCTGTTGTCGCAATAGTAGGACGCCCCAACGTTGGTAAATCTACGTTGTTTAACAGACTTGCGGGCAGACGTTTGTCCATAGTGGATGACACTGCCGGAGTTACAAGGGATATGTTGTTCAGTGACTGTGAGTGGAACGGAAAGAGCATTTCTATCGTTGACACGGGGGGATTGGATTTCGTTTCGGGGGACAGTATGACGTTGGGGGTTGTCGAGCAGACTTGCCGAGCGATAGATTTTTGTGACGTTATAGTATTTGTTGTTAATGTCAGGGATGGCATACTTGCTTCAGACGAAGAGATTGCAAATATAATAAAAAAAAGTGGCAAGCCTGTAGTTTTGTGTGTAAACAAGTGCGACACAGTAGGTGAGCCTCCCGCCGAGTTTTATGAGTTTTATAATTTAGGGCTCGCAGATCCGATAGAAGTTTCATCCGTTCACGGTCACGGTACAGGTGATTTGCTCGATGCAGTTTATGCAAAGCTTCCTGACTGGGAAAATGACGAAAATCAAGATGACGTATTAAACGTAGCTATAGTAGGCAAACCTAATGCGGGGAAGTCGTCGCTGGTAAATAAAATTTTAGGGGAGCAGAGATGTCTGGTATCTGACGCAGCAGGGACTACGAGGGATAGTATCGATGCAAAAGTTCAAAACAAATTTGGTCGATACAATTTAATCGATACAGCGGGACTTCGAAGAAAAAGCAAGATTTCGGATTCAATAGAAAAATACAGTGTTATTCGTGCAAAATTAGCTATTGACCGGAGTGATGTCTGCATAATAATGATAGATGCGTCGGAAGGGATTACGGAGCAGGATACAAAAATTGCAGGGCTTGCACATGAAGCCGGCAAAGGCTGTATAATAGCTGTGAATAAGTGGGACATTGTAGAAAAAAATGAAAAGACAATGTCGGAATTCAGAGAAAAAATCAAGAGGGATTTAAAATTCATGCAGTATGCCCCGACAATATTTATTTCTGCAAAGACCGGACAGAGGATAGACAGGTTATTTGAATTGATAAACTTTGTATCACAGTCCTGTACCACAAGGATATCAACAGGTACATTAAATGACATTCTTGCGGAGGCGATGACAAGGTATCAGCCCCCAACCGACAAGGGGAAACGTTTAAAGATTTATTATATGACCCAGGTAAGTGTAAAACCTCCGACATTTGTATTTTTCGTGAATACTGCGCAGCTTTTCCATTTTTCATACCAAAGGTACATTGAAAATTGTATACGCAATATGTTTGGACTTGAAGGTACACCCATACGGTTTATTATCAGGCAGAAGAACGAGGATAAACCATCAAAAAATTCTGTAGGGAGATAAAACAATATACTATTATGAGTGATTTTTTTACTTTGTGCACCGGCTATTGGCAGATATTGCTTTTCATTTCGGTTATTTCGTACTTGATTGGAGGGATAAGTTTTTCGATAATTGCCACGAATATATTCTGCGGCAAGACGGATATCCGTTCATTGGGGAGCGGAAATGCAGGATTTACGAATGTCCTTAGGACGTCAGGTAAGATTCCGGCGATTGTTACATTTGCGGGCGACTTTTTAAAAGGAGTTTTTTGTGTTTGGCTTGGGAAGAGTATTGCTGCATTGCAGCCCGAAATAGCCGAGAACAATAATCTTTTACAATATGTGGCATATATTGCCGGATTTATGTGTGTGTTGGGTCATATTTATCCGTGTTTTTTCGGATTTAAGGGAGGAAAGGGGATCCTTACAGGGTGGTCGGTCACTCTTCTTATTGATTGGAGAGTATTTATTATAATTATCTGTGTATTTTTGGTTGTTCTTGCTTTTACCAGGATTGTGTCATTATCATCCATATGTGCAGCGAGCTCTTATCCTATAGTCACTTTTATTTTAACGTATATCGACTATCGAAAATACGGGGGAGATATCCATTATACGGCAGTATGTACCGTTATTTCTTTGCTGACCGCTGCAATTGTGGTAATAAAACATAAATCCAATATTTCCAGACTTATTTCCGGGGAAGAAAAGCAAATTACTGCAAAAAACTAACAATACAATCAGATAAATTTATTAGGGGGAAGTTTAAATGAAATCGTATGTTATAAATTTTATCAGGCATGGCTTGACTGAGGCAAACGTTAAGGGGGTTTATGCGGGCATATCTGATATTGACGTCTGCGAGGAAGGGATAAGGCGTTTAGAGCTGCTCAAAAACAGTTACGAATATCCAAAAGTGGATGTGTATATCAGCAGTCCGTTAAAGAGGTGCCGTCAAACTTGTAAGGTAATATATCCTGATGCAAATCCGATTATAATAGACGGTTTAAGAGAGTGCGACTTTGGGGATTGGGAACTGAAATCCCCCGATGATTTGAAGGGAAACAAGGATTATGAGGCATGGCTCAAGAGTGGACAACAGTTAAAGCCCCCGAATGGTGAAAGCGGAGCTGAGTTTAGAGAGAGAATTTGCGATGCACTGGAAAAACTCGTAGAGGATTTGATGAGAGAGGGGATAACAGCATCGGCTGTATTTGCCCACGGAGGAGTTATAATGACTTTGCTGGCAATGTACGGTCTTCCTAAAAGGAATCCTTTTGAACTTATGGTTGCAAATGGGTGTGGATATGCAGTTAGGATAACTCCGGGACTTTGGATGAGGGATAAGGTATTTGAAATTTGCGAGAAACTCCCTCTTGGGCACGATGTAGAGATTGAAGGTAAGTTTAAGTCGCTGATAGACGAGCAAAAGGATGCTTTGAAAGACTAATGTTCAAGAAAATAGATTGAAAGGGAGAGTGTTATTTTGGGAGAGAGAAACGATTTAAGAAATATTGCCATAATTGCCCACGTAGACCACGGTAAAACTACGCTTGTTGACCAGATGTTAAAGCAAAGCGGGATTTTTCGTTCCAATGAGGCGGTAGCTGAAAGGGTGATGGATTCAAACGACCTGGAGAGGGAGAGAGGAATCACAATACTATCGAAAAATACTGCTGTCATGTACGGAAATACAAAAATAAATATCGTTGATACCCCGGGTCATGCCGATTTTGGCGGCGAGGTTGAAAGAATACTCATGATGGTGGACGGAGTTTTGCTTTTGGTAGACGCTTTTGAGGGGTGTATGCCACAGACCAGGTTTGTTCTTAAAAAGGCATTAGGGCTGGGGAAAAAGCCGATTGTAGTGCTTAATAAAATAGACCGTCCCGGAGTACGGCCTGATGAAGTTGTAGATGAAGTTATAGACTTGTTTATTGAACTCGGTGCCAGTGATGATCAAATAGAATTCCCCGTAGTTTATGCATCGGGCAGGGAGGGGTATGCAACTTTTGACAAAGACAAAAAGGGGACGGATTTGAAGCCGCTGTTTGATACGATAATAAAGCAAGTTCCGCCGCCAAAAGGGGATTTGAATGGACCCTTGCAGATACTGTTTTCCAACGTAGATTATGATGATTACGTAGGCAGAATCGGTATAGGCAGGGTTGAGAGAGGGAATGTAAAAGTTGGGCAAAGTGTTGTGCTGTGTTCGCCGGGCGGAGAGAGACCAAGAAATGAAAGAGTTACAAAGTTATACCAATTTGAGGGGCTTAAAAGAGTTGAGGCAGAAAGTGCGGGGTTAGGCGACATTATTGCAGTTTCCGGCATGACTGATTTGAACATTGGTGAGACGGCCTGCAGTGCGGATAGGATAGAGCCTTTGCCTTTTGTTAAGATTGACGAACCGACAGTATCGATGCTTTTTATGGTAAATAACAGTCCTTTTGCAGGGAGAGAAGGTAAATTTGTAACATCCAGAAATATAAGGGACAGGCTTTTTAAAGAGGTTGAAACAAATGTTGCGATGAAAATCGAGGAGACAGATTCAGCTGACACATTCCAGGTTTCGGGTCGTGGAGAACTGCACCTTTCCATATTGATTGAAAATATGAGACGTCAGGGGTATGAATTCCAAGTATCGAGACCAAGAGTCATCATGAGGGAGGTAGACGGTCATAAACAGGAACCGATAGAACTTTTATCGATTGAAGTCCCGGATGGATATGTTGGTGCGGTTATTGAAAAACTGGGGTCACGCAAGGCAGAGATGACAAATATGTCCGCAAAGGGCGACGGGACAACTCATTTGCAATTTAGAATACCGGCGAGAGGGCTCATGGGCTACAGGTCGGAATTTTTAACCGATACTAACGGAAACGGAATTATGAGCCATACTTTTGAAGGATATGAACCATACAAGGGTGAGATTATCCGAAGACAAAAAGGTTCTTTAGTTGCATATGAGACGGGGGAAACGACCGGGTATGGATTATTTGCGGCACAGGATAGAGGCAGGCTGTTTGTGGGACCTGGAGAAGCTGTTTATGAAGGCATGGTTGTAGGAGAGAGTCCGAGGTCAGGCGATATTGTGGTAAACGTATGCAAGAAAAAACACGTGACAAATATGCGTGCATCCGGGTCAGATGAAGCATTAAAGCTAACTCCTCCAAGCAGAATGAGTTTAGAGCAGTCGCTGGAGTTTATAAATGATGACGAACTTGTGGAAGTTACACCCCGAAACATAAGGATACGAAAGATAATTCTCAATAAAGAACAAAGGATGAAGAAGCAGCATAAAAATTAATGGTTTTATAAAAAAGTGGGCTTTTTGTTTGAACATAAAGCCTATTTTTATGTTATAATTATTCGGGTATTGGAGGATAATAAATGAGAATAGATAAAGAAAATTATTATTTGGACATAGCTGAGGTTGTCCTGGAGCGGGGAACATGTTTGAGAAGGAATTTTGGGGCTGTTATAGTTAATAATGACCAGATAATTTCATCGGGATATACGGGGGCTCCACGTGGACGAAAAAATTGTATAGATTTAGAAAAATGCATTAGGATGGATCTTAATATTCCCCGCGGGGAGAGATATGAATTGTGCAGGTCTGTACACGCGGAGGCAAATGCGATTATTCATGCGTCCAGAGAAGAAATGCTGGGGGCACAGTTGTACCTTGTTGGGAAGGAGTCGAGTGGCGAATATGTGAAAAATACCGCACCGTGTTCGATGTGCAGGCGGTTGATAATAAATGCCGGGATAGATAATATTGTCACACGGTGTTCAAAGGGAGAATATGAAATATTTAGGACTGGTTTATGGATAGATGAGGACGAGTCGATATGCGGTAAGTTTGGATATTGAATTGATAAAAGGTGGACATAAATGATAATAAACAAAGGGTACAGAATTGGGCTTAGAGCTATAAAGACGGCTATTGCGGTATTTTTTTGCGCACTGATTTCGACGCTGTTCAAAAGGGAAGATATTTTTTGTGCGTCTATAGCGACTGTAATATGCATGGAGCAGACCTACAAACAGACGATTGAGACCGGCATGAATAGATTCATAGGGACAATTATCGGGGGTGCAGTAGGATATGTTGCCTTAGAACTGTCGGAATATATACCTTATTATGAGTGGGTAAGAATATTTGTATTGCCGTTTTGCATTTTGTCGGTGATTTACATATGCAATATGATTAATAGAAAATCCTCTGTTTCGATTGGATGTGTAGTAGTTTTGGTTATACTTGCCAGGCTGGGAGACCCTATGAGCAGTACATTTATTTATGTTGTATTCCGTGTTATGGATACACTGGTTGGAGTATTTGTCGCTACCGTGATAAATAGATTTACGTTTGGGGGACCCATGAAGGAAGGCAGTGAGAAGTAGGCATACAGCTATTTCGTGCAAAATATTTATTGTTAATGCTTTTAATTGGTGATATAATATCAAAAATATCACGCAGGAGGAAGAAAATATGATAAAAAAAGCATGTATGTTATTAATTTTTATATGTTTGTGCGGGATTTTTATGCAAATGATAAAAGAAAATACTTTTATTTTTAGTTTAGACCCCGAGGAGGGCGGCTCCTTGAAGATCGAAGAGGATAGGGAAGAGACTATATATTATGATAATGGAAATCTATCGATAAATAATCCTATTATAGATACTCAGTCTAAAAATGCTTCGTACAGGAGGATTAAATCTGCATATGGTTATAAAAATTTAACTTCAGATGCTGAATTGGAGTTATACCGGCTTATGACCGAAAAAATCTGTACAATATCAGCAAAAACTGAGCAGTCGGGGGAGTATGCGATTTCGTCTATCGAATTAAACGGGGCGGTTTTAGATGCCCATACGATAAAGAAAGTTCTTAAGGCATTTCAATACGACCATCCGGAAGTTTTTTGGATTTCCAACACTATAAATTTCATAAAACGCAGAAATAGCACTATTATTAAATTCAGGTCTGTGATTTCGCCGACGGAATGTAATGAGATTATAAAAAATCTAAATTCAGAAATATCAGAGATAGTGAGAAATGTTCCAAATGGACTGTCGGAATATCAAAGGGAACTATATATGCACGACTTGCTTATAAAGAGATGCAAATACAGTAAAAATGCAGGGTTAAAAAAATCGGGCTGGAGAAAATTCACTATAGTGGGTGCTTTTCTGGATGGCGAAGCTGTATGTGAGGGATTTTCCAAAAGCATGCAGATTTTACTCAGTGGTGTGGGGATAGAGAGTATGCTTATAACCGGGCATAAAAAAGAGGAACCGCATATGTGGAATCTGGTGAAAATAGACGGCAAATGGTACCATGTTGACGTTACATGGGACAGTTCTAAAGAAATAAGCAGGTATAATTATTTTAATTTGGATGATTCAAGCATAAAATTCGACCACTTAATAGAGAAGGAATTGTCAGCCATTTCTCCGTCTAAGTTAAAGGACGACAGATATAATTTTAGTTTACCGAAGTGCACGTCTATGGAGGAAAATTATATTTATAAAAATGGTTTGAGGTTTGATTCTATGGACAAGGCCACAGACAATCATATGATGGCGGGGATTAAAAAAATTATATCGGAAAAGGGTAAATATTTGTACATTATAATAGGCCCTAAACTCGATTATAGCTCTACCATAAAGAAATTATTTACACAGAATCCATATAAGTTTTTCCGTTATCTAAATGAACTGACAAGAAGCCGAAGCATAAAAAATAATATTAACCCACAGAAAATTTATTTTACGGAAAATAGAGGTATAAATGCTGTAACCGTAGAGCTGAACTATGTTTAGGCGAAAATCTGAGGGATATTCCGAATGAAGGGCGAAAACGTATAAAGTTAAAAAGGATATAAAAAGGAGTTTTGAGCGATTACTATGGATTCTTATAATAACCGAGTTTTTAAGACCGGCAAGAGCAGACTTTTTTTAGGTAAGAGAAGTTATATAATGGGAGTACTTAATGTTACACCGGACTCTTTTTCTGATGGAGGAAAGTGGGCAAGCCCCGACTCAGCTATAACAAGGGCACTGGAAATACAGTCTCAGGGAGCGGACATATTAGATATAGGGGGGCAATCAACACGCCCGGGATATGAAAAAGTACCTTGGGAAGAGGAGTTAGAAAGAATTGCACCGGTTTTGGAGGGAATTAAAGGCAAAATTCATATTCCCATATCTGTTGATACATTTTATCCCGAAGTTGCACAAAGGTGTCTTGAGTTTGGGATAGAGATAGTAAATGACGTGACAGGGTTTAAAAATCGTAAAATGTTTGAAGTTGTATCCAAAAGTGACTGTGGGCTTATCATCATGCACAGCGGTACGAACAATAGCATGACTGACTTTTTTAGAGCTCAGACCCAACTGGCAGGGAAATATAATATAGCCAGCAATAGAATTTGTTTGGACCCGGGTATTGGTTTTGGTAAGTCATATAAGGAGAATTTGTTTATTTTAGGGAATGTAGATAAATTCAGGGTAGGCGAATATGCTGTTTTAGTTGGGGCTTCTCGGAAAAGGGTGATAGCAATGTCGTGCGGCAATCCTCCGGTAGAGGAGCGTCTTTTTGGTACAATTGCGGCACATAGCGCAGCTTTACTTTCAGGGGCGGATATTATCCGTGTGCACGATGTGAAAGAAGCGGTACAGGCGGCGAGAGTTATAGATGAAATTAAGGGGGAAATCAGAGCGTGAAAGACAAAATTATCATAGAAGGGCTTAAAGTATTTGCATATCACGGGGTAAAAGAGACAGAAAAAACGAACGGACAAGATTTTATTGTAGATTGTGTTTTGATACTAGACAGAAAAAACGTACGTTTTCAAGATGACATTAAAAGTACGATAAGCTATTCTCAGGCAGCAAAAATAATAAAAGCTGCCATGCTTGATAAGTCATGTGATTTAATCGAGACGGCTGCGGAATACATAGCAAGGGATTTATTTAAATATTTACCTATGCTGTTGGAGGCAGAAATTACACTTAAAAAGCCTAATGCCCCGATAAACGATATGGAGTTTGAATATATGGCAGTGGGCATCAGAAGAAAGAGAGAGGATTTTATTTGACGGAGGCTATTATTTCATTGGGCTCAAATATGGGGGATAGGAAACTAAATTTAACGAGTGCAATTAATGCACTGGGGACAGTACCTGGGATAGAAATCGCTGAGAGCTCGAGTTTATATGAAACAATTCCTTTTTGTGTGCCCGATGAACAAAGCAATTACTTAAATTGCTGTGTTAAGGTGTCTGTGGAACTATCAGCACATGCACTGTTAGGGGTCTGCCTGGGAATAGAAGCGGCGATGGGAAGAGAGCGAAAATTTAGGTTCTCTTCAAGAATAATAGATATAGATTTGCTCCTATATGCCGACCACACATACAGTACAAAGGAACTGACGGTCCCTCACCCCAGAATCCGAGAGAGGGCTTTTGTGATAGTCCCAATGGGAGACTTGTGTGAAGATAAGATTTTTTATAATTTTGATTTTTCTTTTGAGTTTAATACACTGAATCGCACAGGCATAAACTTAATTTGCTAAAGATTTCTATATTATTTTCGCGTGTTAAAGACTAAGCAATAACTCCCGGTATGACTGATTTGAGTCTTTGCATGATTCTACAATGATAACAGCAGCAGCAACTTTTAGAGCAGATATGATTTGATCTTTTTTTTCTTTTGAAATTGGGTTGCCGTCAAAGGTCAAATCTTTTTTTGACTCAATAAAGTCAATAAAGTCTAAAATCAAAGTATCAACCTCTGAATGTGAACTTTTGGTATAATTTTCAGACGTTCCTAAAAGATAATCCACACTTACCCTCAGTTCACTGCATATTTTAGTAAGAGTATTGTTATCTGGTTCTCGTCTCCCCTGCTCATACATACCAACAGTTGAAGACGATATATTTAATTTATCGGCAAGCTGAGCCTGAGTGAGCCCAGCTCGAAGTCTTAATTCCTTTACCCTGTTTCCAAAGCTATTATTTTTTTTTGCAAGTAGCATGATATACCCCCGCTATCCTAAAGGTATTATACTATCTTTATACATTATTTATAAGGCGAGGAACATAAAAATTTGACGAATTAATATTTATATATATGGTATTCAGAATATATACACAAAACGTGTAGTTATTTCCTATGCATTTTACCCCGAATATTTTGTGTAACATTTTTGCATTTTAAGCACAAAAATAAAATATCTATTGACTATATAATATAATATATTGTAAAATATAAAAGAAAACTACATAGAAATAGTGGATTAAAAAACATATAAATATATGTTATGGTGTAGTTTTAAAAAGAATTTATCAGTGTAACTACACATTTCGTGTTTGGAGGGTGTATGAATTATAAAAAATTAGCGGATGAATACCTTCAAGAGGCACAGAGACTGAGTTTGCATATAGCAAATATAAAAAAACACAATAAATTTCATATGTGTATATACGATAGGAGTGGATATTATAGGGTAAAAAAACTTTATGGCATGTATCTTGACTTAAAACATGTAGGAGAATATCTGATTAATAAATATGGGGGGATAGAATAGTGGGAATGAAAGAAGTATGTTTGAATGATTTTACGGAGAGAGTTATTGGTCTGGAAAAGTTTAAAAATAACTATGGGTGTGATAATTCAAATCAGAGGAGAAGGATGATAAAAATAGTTAAAAATGTTGTCGAGGGAGAATTGACTTGCAGACAAAAAGACTGTTTATTTATGTATTACGAAAAGCAGATGAAAATGGCTCAAATATCTGACAACTTAGGCATATGCATATCTTGTGTTTCAAGGCACATAAAAAAGGCAAAAGAGAAAATACAAAAAACATTATCATATTACTACTTAGTGCGTTGAGCTTCGATAATGAAAAAAGAATAATTATTCTAACAGGCACAAAAGGAGAGGGAAAGATCATATTAGTCCTTCTCTCTTTGTTTTGTACCAAGGGGGAATTTTGTTTGTAAGAGTTTCTATAGTTCATATTTCGTAGGATGATGCAATAGTGTTTACAATATTCTAATTTTGCTATATACTTGACTTTATTCTAATGTACAAAGGATGGATTTCATGAAAATTTCTCCGTCTATGCTGGCGTGTAATTTTGCTGAAATGGGAAAAGAAATTCTGAAGGTTACGGATGCCAAGGCTGATTTAATTCATATGGACGTAATGGATGGACATTTCGTACCGAATATCTCGTTTGGGGCGGACATAATAAACTCGTTACGACCGCTTACGCACTTGCCGTTTGACGTACATCTTATGATATCGAAACCTGACGAGTATATAGATGTATTTTCGATGTGCGGAGCAAATATCCTGACATTTCACGTAGAATCTGCCTCAGATCCATTTCTTACGATAAAAAAAATCTGCCGTTTTGGTATAAGACCCGGAATATCACTTAAGCCACGAACCGATATTATAAAGATACTGCCATTTTTGCCGTTTGTGGATGTAGTCCTTGTTATGACGGTTGAACCGGGCTTTGGAGGGCAGAAGTTCATCAATAGCCAGGTTAGTAAAATAAAGAAGCTAAGGGAGATAATAGATAAAAATAATTTCAAATGTTTAATTGAGGTTGACGGAGGGATTAATGTGGATACAGCCGCTATTGCAAAAAGTGCCGGAGCGGACATATGTGTGGCGGGAACCAGCATTTTTAAGTCGCGAGATATTGCTAAGACAATACAGAGTATGAGATGAACGGATGTAGTTTAGGTATAGCGGCATAACTTTCTGTGCAGAAAGTGAAACAAAAAACAGGGAATAATTTTTTCATTTTGCAGTTTGATAGAGCCATAACCTAAAAAGCATAAACATTAAGGAATTTTACTATAACTATAGCGACTATAATCGTGGTAAAGTCTGCTGTGAGAGCACTTGCAATAGTGTGTCTGGAATTTTTTATTCCTATGGAACCGAGGTATACCGCAGCGGTATAAAATGTTGTTTCGGTAGCCCCCATAATTATTGAGGCGATTTTGCCAACTTGACTGTCCGGGCCGTATACACGAAATAAATTATCTAATAGGGCGATAGAGCCGCTCCCGGATATAGGGCGAAGGATGGCAAGTGGAACTATCTCAGGTGGCAATCCTATTTTGTTTGCAAGTGGAGATATAAAGGAGGTAAAAATATCTAAGGCTCCGGATGCTTTGAGCATACTTACCGCTACTATAAGACCTATTAACGAAGGTGCTATTAATAGCGTTGATTCGAGCCCTTCTTTGGCACCTTTTATGAACACATCAAATAGTGGGACATCTTTTAACAGCCCTGAGATTATGATAATAAAAATTATAATGGGTATTGCCCATACTCCTATGTTAGCATTCATTTTTAAACACCTTTTCGAGGATTTTTGCAGTGCTTACTCCGACTAAAAGGGCAGCAACAGAGGTTATCCATAAAGCGGGTATGATACCAAATGGAGACTGTGAATTGTGTTTTTGCCGTAAAACGCATAAGAATGTAGGAATTAGCTGTAAAGAGGCTGTGTTTATAACCACGAACATAGCCATACTGTTGTTTACGGTGGATTTATTTTTATTGGTCTTGTTCATTTCCCTCATTGCCATCACCCCAAACGGTGTAGCAGCGTTGCCCAGACCTAAAAAATTAGCAATTATATTCATGCATATTGCATTGGACGCAGGGCTGTTTACATCATACTGAGGGAACAAAAACCTAAGGATGGGAGCAAAAATCCGGGAAAGAAATAATGTAAGTCCGCCGGATTCAGCTATTTTCATCAGTCCTCCCCATAGAGACATCATACCAAGCATGGAAATAATTAGGGATACGGCTTCTTCTGCTCCTGATAGAATAGAATTAGACAGTATTTCCATTCTACCGGTTGTCGCAGCACAGAATATACTTATTAACATCATAAAAGACCATATATAATTAAGCAAGCATATCAACATCTTTCCGGAGTTTTTATACTTAATAATATTATGGTCATATGGGAAAGTATTACAAAAGTATAGTTATATAAAATTAGCTTTGTGAAATAACATAATAAAAACCAAAACACAAAAACATCAGAGCTGAGAAAAGAATTTCTTAGAAAGACCGTAGAAATTAAGGTTGTATCCTATGTACGTGGTGGGGCCGCATTTCTGTTACCATAAACTCTTTATTTTGCAAGGCAGTCCCTGTTTTCAAATTATTCTACTATAGTTTATAAATCCTGAACGGGGGCGAAATCTATCATTGCGGACGAAACCCTTGCGCAGATAACCCGTACTTTTATTTTGTCTCCTGCAGATAGAGTCTTACCACTGATAATATCGGTATGTTTAGAGATACCATCGAACATAAATTTACTGTTTTTATAGTGTGACAAGTCCATAAATCCCGATACGCTATTTTCGAGCTCGACAAAGGCGCCTCTGGGATTAAGAGAACTGATAATTCCATTATAAACTTGCCCTATATGCTGAGATATAAATTCCGCCATATAATACTTATCGGACTCACGTTCGGCCTTCATCGCCCTAATTTCGCACATTGTAGATTTACTTGAGAAATCCTGCGTAAGTTTTTTATATTTGTCGGTTGGTTTTTTGGTTATGGCATCACTTAGGATGCGATGTACGCACATGTCAGGATATCTTCTTATTGGGGAGGTAAAGTGACAGTAATCTTCAAGAGACAATCCGAAATGCCCTAACGGTTTAGGGTCATAGTGGGCCTTGGCCATGGTCTGCAGTATCTGTCTTGAAAGGACCTTTTTAGTAGAATCATCCGGGGCTTGTCCGAGCAGCTCTGATAAACCTGCAGGGCTAACTCCGGCGCGGATTTTATTTCCTTTTAGACCCAAGGCACCGGCAAGCCTTGCTAAACAGACTAATTTATCCGGGTCAGGGTTTTCGTGGACTCTGTATACAAACGGTAAGTTTAGGCCTCCGGCATACATTGCGACCGCTGAATTTGCAGTTATCATAAAATTTTCTATCATTCTTTCAGAATACCCCTGAGTTCTTGGCATGACATCGATACATTTCCCGGTTTCATCCAATATAAATTTAGATTCTGTAGTGGATATGTCAAGGACGCCACGTCTTTTTGAATTCTCTGTTAGTATATCGGACAGTTCCTTGGCAAAGAAAATAGAATTCATGACGGGACTATATTTTTCAAGCAAAGGTACTTCTTTTGTTCCGCAAATAATTTTATTTATCTCGGAATACACTCCCCTAACCTTAGAATTAATCACGGTTTTTTTAAATTTATAGTCCGTTATTTCCCCCTTTTCATCTAGGTTAATTACGGCGGAGAAAGTTAGTTTATCTTCACCGGGATTAAGTGAACAGATTCCGTTAGAGATTGCTTCGGGGAGCATAGGAATAACCCTGTCAGGGAAATATACGGATGTTCCTCTTACAAAGGCATCCTTATCAATCTGACTGTTCATCTTGATGTAGTGCGAAACGTCGGCAATATGAACGCCTAACTCCCATCCACATCTAAGCTTTTTCACAGATATTGCGTCGTCTAAATCTTTTGCATCTTCCCCGTCTATGGTGAATATCAGCTCATTTCTTAAGTCTGAGCGGTATGATATATCTTTTTCACTTATCGTAGCAAAGGCGATTTTCTCAGCTTGTGCAACTGTTTCTGCAGAAAAATCTGAGGGTATATCGTTTAAATCTACGATTGCATCGGTGCATACCTTGGCACTATCTGATTTTCCATATATTTTCATTACCTTAGCAAACAACTTGTTGCTTTTTCCCGCACGCTCCAGAATTACTTTTACTTTATCTCCTACCTTGGCATTGAAAGAGTACTTCTTAGGTATGTCTATATTGTATCGTATAAAAAAATCACAAGTTACTTCTAATCCATCTATTCCCTTCACGATCCGACCCGTTAGAATATGGTTTCCTCTCTCGATTACTTCTTCAACAGCTCCGCTGATACCCTTTTCAGAATTTCTAATTTTGCTTATAATTACACGGTCGCCAAGGATTGCCGAATTAATGTCGTTTTTGCTTATGAAAATTTCTTCATTTCCGTACAGGGACTTAGCAAAAGAAAAATTCTTTGAGTGGGAAACGATTTGTCCGCAAATTCGTCCGGAATTTTCTACCGCCATAATTTTACCTTTTTTAGTCGTTATAATTTTCCCCTCACGCTTTAAAGAATCCAATATTATCTTCAGCTCGTATTTCTTTATTTTTGTATTCAGCCTATCGAGTATTACATTTTGACTCAAAGCACACGGACTTTTTTTTAAGATACTCAAAATTTTTTCTTCGGGTTGTTTTTTCATCGTTCCTCCTAGATTTCATGGTTGATTTAACTTTGGCGTGTTTACAAGCGGAGAAGATTTTTGCATTGAGCGGTGGGGATTAGGGGCATTAAAATATGGCTCTCCAAAGGAAGCACTTAGGACTAAAAATTTATATCAAACCAACAAAGTAAAAGGATATTCATATGTATTATGGTAAAAATTGGGCACGTTAACTTCCAATAACATTATATCCTATAAATGCAGCGAATGCAACTTCTCATCCAGTCATTCGGGATGATTTGACTATGTATATCCCTAGTATTATTTTTGGCGAAGATACAAAACATGAATAATTTTGGGATTATTATGCTTATAATGTGAGTTAAGTTATCCATAAGATGAAAGAAAGTGTCACATGCGTAGACATAACAGACTTAAATATGCAAAATGAGTTTTATAAAATTGGTATTTAAAACTGTTTTACACCAAAGCAATTACCATATTTCTACCAATCTCTCAAAGCTATATCCTCTTTTAGGGCACTCCCAGATGAAAAATGTAGTTGACAAATTGTAAAAAATGTATTATAACTAGTAGGTAAGTTAGAATTTATTTATAAAATTTTGAGGTTTGGCGGTTTTAGCTCTTGGGTATATTGAAGTTGAAATTATAGTACAATTTTTTGTGCGTTATATATTCATTGACAGGAAAGGATGACTTTTTTCTATGGCAGTAGATAGGATCAGGGTAATAATAACGGATAGGCAAAAAGAAATAAGAATCCCCAGGGGTCTTAGGATGCTAATACGCAGGTGCTGCAATGCTGTGCTTAAGCTGGATGAATTTAAAGATTCTGCTGAGATAAATATAATTTTGGTTGATAATGCAAGCATAAGAGAGTTAAATAAGGAACACCGTAACGTAGATGCCCCCACGGACGTTTTGTCTTTTCCTATGGGTAAGAATGGTAAATATGAAGTTAACCCGGAGACCGGAGCGAAAGTGTTGGGGGATGTGGTTATCTCTATGGAAAAGGTTATGGAGCAGTGTGACTTGTACGGTCATTCCATGCAAAGAGAAGTAGCTTATCTTGTGGCACACGGTGTGCTACATATACTAGGGTATGACCATGAAAAAGATGGAATCGAAAAGGTAAGGATGCGCGAAAAGGAAGAGAAGGTAATGGAGCTTTTAGGACTACCTTGTACGTCTTCTTACGTTATGTCTGAGTAAGTACGCGGTTATTTGGGAATATTTTGTGTGTAGCCATCTCAGTTGTTGTTTTGATTTGCTGGGGTGGTTGGTGTTTAGGGAAGGAAATAAAATGAATGAAGATACAAAATCGCACGATACATCAACCAGAGCTGTTTTCTTATCTATAGTTGGGAAACCCAATGTGGGTAAGTCATCGTTGCTCAATATGCTTGTCGGATGTAAGGCGTCTATAGTTTCGTCAAAGCCAAACACAACGAGAAACAGAATTTGCGGAGTACTTACAGATGGAGGTACTCAGATTGTTTTTACAGACGCTCCCGGACTCCTTAACACGAAAACAATGCTTGATACATACATGGTGAAGGAAATCTCTGACGCTATGTCGGGCTCGGATGCATGTCTACACGTGATTGAGGCAGGATGTGGGATTTCATCCTTAGATGCTGAGCTTATTTCCAGAATAGATACCTTAAAAGTTCCGAGCATATTGGTGATAAATAAGGTGGATTTGCTTAAGAATAAATCTGTTTTGCTTGGCCAAATGAAGGAATTTATTGATAGATTTGACTATTGGGCAATAGTGCCCGTCTCTGCTAAAACAGGCTGTGGGAGAGGTGAACTGCTTTCTGAAATAAAAAAATTAGCCGTCCCTTCGATTTTTTATTTTCCCGAAAATCAGGTTACGGACCAGCAAGAGGGCAAGATGATTTCGGAGCTGATAAGAGAGAAGGTGTTGAGGTTTTTAAATGCGGAGATACCTCATGGAGTGGCTGTGTATGTAAGTTCTGTCAATAGGAGGGGCGGTATAATAGATGTAGACTCATGTATATATTGTGAAAAGATGAGTCATAAGGGCATTATTATCGGAAAAAGGGGGACTATGCTGAAGAAAATCGGCAGCAGTGCCAGAGAGGATATAGAAAAACTTTTAGGCGGGAAAGTGAATTTAAAAATTTGGGTTAAAGTTAAAGAGGGCTGGAAAAATAAACAAGACTTACTAAAAACGCTGGGGTATAGCGTTTGATTTTAGAGAAATAATTCTAAATCTGCCGGTTTTGGTATAAAAGTGACGTACAATTATGAATCAAGGAGGTTTAAGTGTACATTCAGTTAAATGGGATAGTAGTAAAAGAGACGAGCATGGGGGAGTGCAACAGAGTTATAAATCTACTTACCGACAAAAGGGGAATAATAAAAATATTTGCGAAAGGGGTAAAATCGATAAGGAGTAAAAATTCCTGTATGTCTCAAATGTTTTCTTATTCTGAACTTACGCTTTACGAGGGAAGAACCGGTTATACTATCAATGAGTCGGAGGTAAAGGAGGTTTTTACTGGGCTTGGAAAGGATATATATAAATTATCGTTAGCGCAGTACTTTTGTGAGGTCATGGTAGCCATGGCGCCAAAGGAGGAAGAAGCAAAGGATTATCTTCGCCTTATTTTGAACTGCTTTTCGTATCTTGAGAACGATAAAATGAACAGAGATCTTATAAAATCGATATTTGAAATGAGATTATGTACGATGTCCGGTTACATGCCGGATTTGACGGGGTGCAGGTGCTGCGGACAGTACAACAAAGAAAACATGTATTTTTCTGTTTATGAGTCGGTGCTCGTGTGTGGGAATTGTTTGGATAAAAGTTACGGCAGCCTCGTACGTCTGGGCGGCGGAACGCTGGAATCTCTTAGACATATTGCATATGCCCCGCTTGAGAGACTGTTTTCATTCAAAGCTTCCGATAAAGTTATTTTAAGTTTATCCGGTATAACGGAGAGATATCTTCTTGATAACTCATATACACGATACAAGGCATTAGACTTTTATAATTCGCTGAATAAATAAGTCGCAAGGGGAATTATTAAAATGGACAAAAATTTGCTGAGAATAGAATTTGACAAGGTACTTGATATGCTCTCAAGTGAGGCCTCGAGTGAAAAGGCTAAAGAAAAAATCAAGTCCATACTGCCATCGCAAGACGTTGAAGAGGTAAAAGCATTGCTTAATGAGACGCTGAGTGCATTTACGCTTTCTATGAGATTTGGGATGCCGTCATTTGGTGGAATTCTGCATGTTGATACCGTACTAAAAAAGGCTTGCTCCGGGGCAACATTATTTAATGAAGAGTTTTTAAATATATTATCAACTCTAAAATCGATGAGGAAGCTTAAGCAATGGAAGAAGTTTTCCGAGGATGAGACGACTTATCTTGATAATAAATTTGAAAAAATTTCCGTAAATAAATATTTAGAAAAGAAAATTGAAAGCACAGTACTTTCAGAAAGTGAAATTAGTGACGATGCTTCAGAAGAGCTGGCTAATATACGCAAGAAGATGCGGGTATTAAATCAAAGGATACGAGACCGGCTGGAGCACATGGTGAATTCACATTACAGAAAATATTTAATGGATCCGATTGTTACGATGCGTTCCGGTAGATTTGTCATACCTGTTAAGTCTGAGTACCGAAACGAAATAAAGGGACTTGTGCATGATATTTCATCGAGCGGCTCCACTCTTTTTATAGAACCTATTGGGGTTGTTGAAAATAATAACTTTATAAGTGAGTTGAAAATCAAGGAAAAAAGCGAAATAGATAAGATCCTGTTTAACTTGAGCAGAGAAGTGGAGCAGTTTAGTGAAAGTATTGCAGAGGGCTATGATGAGGCGGTGAATTTAGATGTGATTTTTGCAAAAGCGTCTCTTGCCATCAAAACCGGGGCATCATTCCCGGAGGTTAATAGTGAAGGCGTGGTAGATTTAAAAAAAGCCCGTCATCCTCTTATAAGCAAGGATATTGTTCAGCCGATTGATATAAGGCTGGGTCAAGATTTTGACACCCTTATCATAACCGGCCCCAACACAGGGGGCAAAACCGTTTCTTTGAAGACGCTGGGGCTTATGTGCGTCATGGCTATGAGCGGGATGATGCTGCCGGCAGCGGAGGGAAGTAAGATATCTGTTTTTGACGGTATTTTTGTGGACATCGGTGATGAACAAAGTATTGAACATTCGATTTCCACGTTTTCTTCCCATATGGAGAATATAATTAAAATTCTTGGGAAGATATCAGATAAATCCCTTGTTTTAATTGACGAGATAGGTGCGGGAACTGACCCTGAGGAAGGTGCAGCGTTAGCAATAGCTTTAGTTGACTATATGCGGATGAAACATGCAAAAATCGTACTTACGACCCATTATAAAGAATTAAAGGAGTACGCCGTTTCCACTGAGGGGATACAGTGTGCTTGCTGTGATTTCGATGTAGACAATATGAGACCAACGTATAAATTATTGATAGGCAGCATAGGGAGTTCAAATGCATTTTTGATTTCTGAGAAACTTGGTCTTAGTCCAAAGGTAATAAAGCGTGCTGAGAATATTTTAGGGGAGGAAAAAGTTAGGCTGAATGAATTTTTAAGCAGTATGGAAAAAACTCGGCGTGATTTAGAGCGTAAACAGGAGAATATAGATATTTTGTACGCAGAGGCTAAGAAGGTCAAGGAGGAAGCGTGTCAAGAGAGAAAAAAAATCGACAGAGAATATGATAAAATTATGGATGAGGCGAGATTCAAAGCCCAAAACATAGTTGACAGAGTAAAAATTGATTCTCAGAATATAATAAAGACTTTAAATGAGGTAAGCAAGGAGGATTTTACTCCCGAAAAGAGGGGATATATAAGGAATAAAATCAGTGAAATTGAGAACATTGCTGACCCGGTTATTGGCAGAGGCTGCGGGAAGCATAATGAGCATAATTTCAAAGAGGGGGACAGGGTACAAATCTTAGGTTTTGAAAAAGAGGGAATAATTTCTTCAAAGGAGGACAATTCAGGTAACTTTTTAGTTTCTGTGGGGAAGATAAAAACGAAAATTCCCAAATCAAAATTAAAACTGTCCGGTAAGAAGGAGTGTAGACCCAAGATAAGTGTAGGGGGCAGGGTTATACGGAATTCAAAGAAAAATACTGGTATGGAGATAGATTTAAGAGGGAAGACAGTTCTTGAAGCCATACCGGAGCTGGAGTTTTTTTTAGACAATGCCTTTATATCCGGAATTAGTCAAGTAACTGTAATACATGGTAAAGGCTCAGGGGTTTTGAGGAGAGAAGTGCATAAAGCTCTAGCAAAAAACAGATGCGTAAAAGATTTTAGGTTAGGTAATTTTGGTGAAGGCGAAGATGGAGTTACAATAGTTAGTATAAAATAAATAATTCAAGGGTTGGATTTTTTGTATGGATAAATTAAAAAGAAGCACCAGATTGGCTCTGGGAGGTGTAATCACATCACTGTGTACAGTTTTTAACATTTTTGCCGTTATTGTACCCGCATCCGGGTATGTATTGCCGGCACTGTCCGGGATGTTAGTTTTAATACCGACATTTGAATCGGGTTATAAATTGGGACTTATGGTATATTTTTGCACATCGGTGTTGTCGCTGCTGCTTTGTGCCGACAAATTTCCTGCGTTTGAATTTTTATTTTTATTAGGATTTTATCCTCTCATGAAATTAAAAGTAGACTCATTGCCAAAGATACCTTACATAATTAAATTTCTTATAAAGACTGTGATATTTAATGTAATTACGATATCAGATTTTTGGATACAAGTGAAACTGTTTAATATTCCTGAGGAATCGTTTTATGTTTTTGGGGTTTATCTGCCGCAGGTACTTTTAATCATGGGCAATTTTATATTTTTAATGTATGATAGGTGCGTTGATAATTTCGTAAAAATTTATAAACATGTTTTGCGGGATAAACTGAGAAATATTATGAAAATTTAAATTAAAAAATTTGACATTTGAGTTGAAAATATATTTCACTAATTGATATAATTACGTTTAAATTAATGTTGGGGGATGAAATTTCGTGGGAAATAGAAAAAAATATTATATAACAACACCAATTTATTATCCGTCCGGTAAGGCGCATCTGGGGCATAGTTACAGTACCGTTGCCGCCGACGTCATGGCGAGGTATAAGAGGTTGCAGGGATATGACGTTATGTTTCTGACGGGTACGGACGAGCATGGACAAAAGATAGAAATAAATGCAGGCAAGGCAGGGGTTACACCTAAGGAGTATGTTGACAAAATAGCAATGGATTTTAAAAATTTGTGGAAACTGCTTGAGATTTCGAATGATAAATTTATAAGGACGACTGACGATTATCATGAAAGGGCTGTCCAGAAGATATTCAGAATGCTTTTTGATAAGGGGGAAATTTATAAGGGAAAGTATGAGGGCTGGTATTGTACACCGTGCGAATCTTTTTTCACTGACACCCAGACACCGGATAAAAAATGCCCGGACTGTGGAAGGGACTTGAAGTGGGAAGAAGAAGAGGCATATTTTTTCAGGCTTTCCAAATATTCGGGGAAGCTGCTTGAGCTTTACAAGGATAATCCTGATTTTATACAGCCTGAAATAAGAAAAAACGAAATGATAAAATTTGTGGAGAGTGGTCTGGATGATTTATGCGTGAGCCGAACCAGTTTTAGTTGGGGAATACCTGTGGATTTTGATAAAAAGCATGTTGTTTACGTGTGGCTCGATGCTCTAACCAACTATATTACGGCTTTAGGCTTTGGCTCGGATGACGATTCGGACTATAAGAAATACTGGCCGGCTGACGTTCATTTTGTAGGCAAAGAGATAGTGAGGTTTCATACGGTAATATGGCCTGCCATACTTATGGCACTGGGACTTCCTCTTCCGAAGCAGGTATATGGTCACGGATGGTTGCTTTTCGGCAATGGAGAGAAAATGTCCAAATCGAAGGGAAACGTGGTAGACCCTATAATTTTGTGCGAAAGATACGGTGTTGATGCGGTAAGGTATTTTCTTATGAGGGATATACCTTTTGGGGCTGATGGACTCTTTACCAATGAAGCTCTAATTAATAGAATAAACTTTGATTTAGCGAATGATTTAGGGAATTTGTTGTCAAGAACCGTTTCTATGGTGGAAAAATATTTTGATGGGGTTATACCTGACGAAAAAAGAGAAGGCAATGTAGATCTTGATTTGATAAGCATGGCGAAATCGATAAAAAGGGACTATGAAGTTCAGATGGATGGCTTTAAGTTTTCGTCGGCATTATCTAAATTGTGGCTTTTGGTATCAAGATGCAATAAATATATAGACGAGACGATGCCGTGGGAACTAGGCAAAAATAAAGAAAATTACGGCAGGCTTGCTACGGTGCTTTATAATCTGTGTGAATGTTTGAGGATAATTTCTATATTGGTTGAACCCATTATGCCCGGTACGTCTAAAAAGATGAGGGAACAGCTTGGGCTGGATGAAGAATCTTGCAAATGGGAATTGGCGGGTGAATGGGGAATTACTCCCAATAAAACGAAGGTGTTTAAAGGTGGGGCACTGTTCCCGAGAATAGACACGGATGAAGAGGTAAAAGAGTTAGAAAAATTGATAAGCTGTAAGAGCCCTGAAAAAGAGTCTAAAACTGCTGATAATTTAGTTAAGCTGATTGACATAGAAGATTTTGCCAAGATTGAGTTGATATCGGCGAAAATAGAGGAGTGTGAGCCAGTTAAAAAGTCAAAAAAACTGTTAAAACTCAAACTGTATGACGGAAAATTGAGCAGAGTTGTTGTGTCCGGCATTTCGAACTATTATAAACCCGAAGAGCTCATTGGCAGAACTATAGTTTTGGTTTCGAATCTGAAGCCGGCTAAATTGTGCGGTGTGGAGAGTAATGGGATGATATTGGCGGCGGATTGTGGAGAGGATGTTAAAGTACTGTTTATAGATGACATTCCTCCCGGAAGCAAAATAAGATAGGGTAGGGAGGTGCTGATCTTGATATTTGATTCTCATGCACATTATGATGATGCGGCATTTGATGATGACAGAGACCAATTACTGGCATCTTTGCCTCAGAAAGGAATATCAGGTGTTGTAAATGCGGGAACGAGTATGACAACTTCGAGGAAAGCAATAGAACTGGCAGAAAAGTATTCTTATATATATGCATCTGTCGGGGTTCATCCGGAGTGCATTGATGATACTAATATTAGTGAATTGGATTTATTGAGGAAAATGGCTGAGAACAGAAAGGTTGTAGCGATAGGTGAAATAGGTCTTGACTATCACCGAGGTGATGAAAACAAACATCTGCAAATTGAATTTTTTGAGAAGCAGATTTGCATTGCGAATGACTTAAAACTGCCTATTTTAGTGCACGATAGGGAAGCGCACAAAGACACTTTAAACTTATTGAAAAAATATGAGCCTAAGGGTGTGGTACACTGTTTTTCCGGCGGTGTAGAGATGGCGGAGGAGATTTTAAAACTTGGAATGTATATCGGGGTAGGCGGGGCTGTGACATTTAAAAACGCCAAGAAGATTGTTGAGGTGGTGAAGGAGGCCCCGTTAGAGCGTATACTGCTGGAAACGGATGCCCCATATATGACCCCTGTTCCGTTTAGGGAAAAGCGTTGTGACTCATCCCTCATAGAATTCACGGCAAAAAAGATAGCCGAGATTAGACAGGAGTCCTATGAAGATATTGTTATGCAGTGCGAAAGAAACGCAGTAAATTTATTTAATATTGGGGATGTGTAAATGCGTATCGGGCAGGGTTATGATGTGCATCGTTTAGTTGAGGGCAGAAAGCTCATACTTGGCGGTGTAGAGGTTGCAAATGACAAGGGACTTTTGGGACATTCCGATGCAGATGTACTGACTCACGCTGTAATTGATGCTATTTTAGGGGCGGCAAAACTCGGCAATATAGGCAAAATGTTCCCGGATGATGATGAGAGTTATAAAAATGCCAACAGCTTAGAGCTTTTACAGAGGGCGTGCCGAGAGGCGGACAGGATCGGATATAAAATTATCAATATTGACAGTACAATAGTTGCACAAAAGCCCAAACTGATTGACTATATTGAGGGTATGGAAATAAATATCTCTTCTGTGTGCGGTATTCCGATTCAAAGAGTAAGTGTTAAGGCTAAAACAGAAGAGGGACTTGGATTTACCGGCAGTCAGCGGGGGATATCTGCCTATGCGGTTTGTCTGATATCGGATGGGACGGGGAGAGAAAATTGGATATAAGAGAAGTTATATTGAGACTTGCAGAAAGAAATAAAACAATTTCTGTTATGGAGTCGTGCACAGGAGGAGGACTTTGCAATGAAATTACGAACATTGAAGGTGCTTCGCAGGTATTTAAGTTTGGGGCTGTAACGTATTGCAATGAATATAAGGTAAAGCTTGGTGTCAGTAGGTATACGATAGAGAAATTTGGGGTTTACAGTGCAGAAACTGCGAGAGAGATGAGTAAAGCGATATCTGAATTTGCCGGTGCGGATTATGGAATAGGGGTGACAGGAAAACTAAATTGTAAAGATACGGAAAATCCCGAGGGGAGGAATAATGCTGTTTATATAAGTTTGTGTGACGGTGCCGGCAGTAGGTTTTACGGTTTATGTATAAGGGTGAATTCCCATGAAAGAAAAAAGAATAAGGCGAAAGTGATTGAACAAATTGGCTGCCTTATGGTAAATAATATACTGTGAGATGGGACTTGAAATGCTAGATAATTATAATAAGTTACGACTGAGTTGTTAATAAGTGATTTTATTAGATGCATTTTTCGAAATAATATGGGAAAAGTAATGATTTTTAAATAATATCTTACAAATTAACAGATAAATTGATATAATAATAAAAATACTTAGAATGGTATTTGTTTTATTTAGTTTTTAAGGAGGAATAGTTAGTGGAGAACACTGAGGTAAATGCGGCTCCCGGATTCAAGGAAGGCCTGAAGGACGGGATACCGATAGCTCTGGGATATCTTCCTATTGCTTTTGCGTTTGGAGTAGCCGCAACTAAGGCGAGGTTTTTACTTTGGCTGACGGAACTTATGGGGGCACTGCTTTATACAGGTTCCGGTCAGTTTGCGATACTGAACTTGATACAAGGCGGGGAAACTGTTTTATTTACATACGCGCTTACAATATTTGTTGTAAACTGCAGGTACATATTGTTGTCGTTATCATTTAGTCAGAGAATTGACCCGAACATGAGCACACTGCAGAGAATGCTTTTTGGTTTTTTCAATACCGATGAATTGTTTGCGGTGGCGATACAGCAAAAGGGAAAAATTAAAGCATCTTACCTTTTTGGAATGACAGTATTTCCATATATAAGTTGGCTTGTCGGTACGATAGTTGGTTGTTTGTTCACGAATATAATGCCAATGTCTGTGGCGGTTGCGATGGGTATCGTTCCCTTTGCGATGTACATAGCTACAATTATTCCTCCGGCGAGGAAATCGAAGCCTATTTTTTGGGTAATTGTGATGTCGGTGATACTGAGTATAGTGCTGGAGTGCACCCCATTTATCAGGGGCATTCTTTCGGCCGGATGGATTATAATCATATGTGCGGTGGTTGCATCTGTAATAGGAGCGATTATGTTCCCCATTGACGAAGAGGAGGATGATAAGTAATGAACTATCAGCAATTACTTGTTATTATTTTTATTGTAGCTATAGTTATGTATTTGATGAGAATGCTGCCACTTGTTTTTTGCAAGGGAAAGATTAAAAATAGGTTTTTACAGTCCTTCTTGTTTTACGTTCCATATGCGGTGCTTACATCGATGACCATACCTGAAGTTTTCAGTTCCACTGGGGGGGTTATATCTGCGACACTTGGGTTTTTGGTAGCGGTGGGGCTTGCCTATTTTGGTCAAGGATTATTGGTAGTTGCACTGTCTTCAACGGTAGTTGTGTTTGTGGTTAATCAGTTAGCGGCATTTTTTAAATTCTGATTTTTGCATTAATTATAAAAATAGACAATGAATCTAATTTTTGTGATTACAGTTTCTGATAATACAATTATTAGGTTTATTTTTTTATTAATATTCAGGCTTATTGGCGGGTGTGTCGGGGCGAAGAACGCAAAAAGTTTTGTGGTAGATACCATATTTTTATTTGGGGCAAAAACCTGCGAAAAACCATCTGTTATATTCCGATGGTCTTCTGCTTATGGATAAAAATCGTATTATATTAACCTTTTAAGTGGGGTTGGAACTTTGCCGGAACTCTTTAATTTTGCCCATTCGGATTTACTTATAAATATTCCTGTCTGCAACATTGTTTCTGGAACTGAGATGGAGGTGTTTGCTCTTCTATATCTAAAATATTTAGGGAACATAACATCAAATAACTTGAGTGCAGACTCATTTTTCGATTTTACTTCGTCAAACCTAACGCAGCCGGAATTTATAAACTTTTTTAGGTCTTCAGCTCTCAAATCCCTACCAATAATATCTATATGATTTTTTTTAGAATATTTACTCATATATACGGAATCCCGATCATAATGCAAAGAATCGCCCTGATTATCACAACGCTTGTAAATAAAGCATATTACATCGCCACTATAAAGGGCTCTTCTGCCGGTTCCTTTCTGATGACTTTCCGCATCCTCGAATAAATCGACAACGTCAGGCGAAGCATAGTAAAATAAAATGTTATTCATAATAATCATCTCCTAAAAATTGAATTACTCAACTATTATAACAAATAATACGTCAAATGCCTATATTTAAGTGATAAAAAAATTGACATTTTACATCATAATATGTATAATTATGCATTGACATTATAGCTGTGTTTAGAATATCTGATATTCAAACGTAAAAGGATATGTGTATAATATTAAGAGGTTCATTTTTGATAGGAGCGAATTTGTATGAGTAACAGTTATGATAATGAGAGTATATCTTCGCTTAAGGGTGCTGACAGAGTAAGGAAGCGTCCTGCAGTGATATTTGGCTCTGATGGAATAGAAGGATGCGAACATTCTGTTTTTGAGATAATTTCCAATTCTATTGATGAGGCTCGTGAGGGCTATGGTAAGACAATAAAAGTTACCAAATATCAAGATAATTCAATAGAGATTGAGGATTTCGGCAGAGGTATACCTGTTGATTTCAACAAAAATGAGAATAAATTCAACTGGGAGCTGGTATTTTGTGAGCTTTATGCCGGGGGAAAATACAACAATCGTGATTCTCAAAACTATGAATATTCACTTGGGCTTAATGGTCTGGGATTATGTTCAACGCAGTACTCCTCCGAGTATATGGATGTAGATATTCGCAGGGACGGGATGAGATATACTCTGCACTTTGAAAAAGGCGAAAATATTGGTGGTTTGAAGAAAGAGAAGTACAATGGGAAGGATACCGGGACTAAAATCAGGTGGAAGCCTGATATAGAGGTATTTACTGATATAAATATACCCGAAGAATATTTTATTGATATGATAAAAAGGCAGTCTGTAGTAAACGCGGGTATAGATTTTATATTCAGAAGCGAAGAGAACGGTAAATTCAGAGAACGTGAGTTTAAATATGAAAACGGAATTGCGGACTACGTTAAAGAGATGGTCGGAGAGGATACGCTCACACCGGTACAAAGTTGGAAATCCGAGAAAATGGTGAGGGACAGAGACGACAAACCGGAATATAAAACTAAAATTGAAGTTGCACTGACATTTTCAAACAAATTTCACATGGCAGAATATTATCATAATTCCAGCTGGCTTGAACATGGAGGTGCTCCGGAAAAGGCGGTAAGAAGTGCGTTTGTTTCACAGGTTGATTCCTATATAAAACAGTCGGGGAAGTACAACAAAAATGAAAGTAAAATTACATTTGCAGATGTAGAAGATTGCTTGGTAATAGTTATATCGTCATTTTCCAGTGTGACGTCCTACGAGAACCAGACGAAAAAATCAATTACTAACAGAGGGATACAAGATGCAATAACGGAAACCTTAAAGCATTTTTTGGAAGTATATTTTACGGAAAATCCCTTAGATGCGGATAAGATTTGCGGTCAGATATTAGTGAATAAGAGAAGCCGTGAGGATGCTGAAAAAACGAGGCTGAATTTAAAAAAGAAACTCACAGGGAATATGGATATGACCAGCAGGATAGCGAAGTTTGTGGACTGCAGAAGTAAAGATGTAAAGGTACGTGAACTTTTTATTGTGGAGGGGGATTCGGCGTTAGGAGCATGTAAGCAGGCGAGAGACCCTGATTTTCAGGCAATAATTCCGATAAGAGGGAAAATCCTTAATTGTCTAAAATCAGATTATGGTAAAATCTTCAAAAACGATATAATCATAGATCTGATAAAAGTTTTAGGCTGTGGTGTACAAGTTAAGCCATCCAAGGCGAATAAGGATGTTTACTCTTTTGACATAAACCTTCTGAGATGGAGCAAGATTATTCTGTGTACGGATGCCGATGTGGACGGTTTTCAGATAAGAACCCTTCTTTTAACCATGTTGTACAGACTTACCCCCAAGCTCATTACGGAGGGTAAGGTTTTCATTGCAGAGTCGCCGCTTTACGAAATAAATACCAAAAATGAGACGTATTTTGCTTACAACGAGGAGGAAAAAGAAAAATTTTTAAATAAAATAGGTAATGACAAATATACTATACAGAGGTCGAAGGGATTAGGTGAAAACGAACCTGACATGATGAGTTTAACGACCATGAACCCTTCTACGAGGAGGCTGATAAAAGTAATGCCGGAAGAAAATAGAAAAACATCGAAAATATTTAATACTTTACTTGGTGATGACTTGCCGGGAAGGAAAAAATATATAATAGAAAATGGACATTTATATCTTGCCGCAGCGGATGTAAGCTGATAGATTTATTAAGGGAGGAGGAGAGAAGGTATGAAAAGGAAGAAAAATAATGTCAGTAAGAATATTTCTAAAACGCATGGGGTCATAGAGGGTGCGGGAGAAGTTATAGAGCAGAAAATAGTAAATACAATTAAGGAAAATTATATGCCATATGCCATGAGCGTTATTATGTCCAGGGCGATACCCGAGATAGACGGATTTAAGCCCTCTCACAGGAAACTTCTTTATACCATGTATAAAATGGGGCTGCTTGAGTCGGCGAGAACTAAATCGGCAAATATCGTAGGTCAAACGATGAAACTTAATCCCCACGGTGACAGTGCGATATACGATACGATGGTTCGCCTGAGCAGGGGACATGAGGCTCTTCTACACCCTTATGTGGATTCTAAAGGAAATTTCGGAAAATTTTATTCAAGGGATATGGCATATGCAGCGTCGAGATATACTGAAGCTAAGTTAGACAGCATATGCACTGAACTTTTTAAAGACATAGAGAAAAACACGGTGAATTTCGTTGACAATTACGATAACACACTAAAAGAACCGGTACTGCTGCCGGCGAGTTATCCTTCGATTCTTGTCAATGCAAATACAGGTATAGCGGTTGGGATGGCAAGTTCAATATGTCCGTTTAACTTGAAAGAGGTCTGCAATACCGCAATACAGCTTATAAAGAATGAAAAACATAATATTTTAAAAACCCTAATCGCACCTGATTTTCCAGGGGGCGGACATATAATATATGATGAAGATAAAATCAAAGAGATATACAAAACGGGGAAGGGCGGAATAAAAATTCGTTCACGCTATGTCTATGATAAGGAAGAACACTGCATAGATATAAACAGCATTCCTCCGACCACCACAAGTGAGGCTATAATTGAAAAAGTAATAGATTTGGTAAAGGCGGGAAAAGCAAAAGAGATTTCAGATATTAGGGATGAAACGGGAATAAACGGTTTAAAAATAACCATAGATTTAAAGCGAGGATTCGATCCGGATAAACTTATGAATAAACTTTTTAGATTCACCCCTTTGGAGGATACTTTTTCTTGTAATTTTAATATTTTGGTCAAGGAAACGCCAAAAGTTATGGGTGTGCGGGAGATATTCAAAGAGTGGACACTGTTTCGTGAAGAATGTATAATCAGAAGGACTGAATTTGATTTAAACAAGAAAAAAGACAAACTGCATTTACTTTATGGACTCAGATGTATACTTCTGGATATAGATAAAGCTATTTCTGTAATCAGGGACACAAAAGAGGAAAGTATGGTAGTTCCGAATCTTATGGATGCCTTTTCGATTGACCGTATACAGGCGGAGTACGTAGCCGAAGTAAAACTTAGGCATTTAAACCGGGAATATATACTCAAAAGGACAAGCGAAACTAACCGTTTAGAGGAAGAAATCAAGGATTTAGATGATATACTGAATAACAAATCCAGAATTGATGAGATAATCATAGATGAGCTGGAGGAAGTGGCACGGACATATGGAAAGCCGAGAAAAAGCATACTGATATATCCCGAGCAAATCGCTGATGAAGAACAAGAGGAGGACATTCCTGATTATCCTGTAACATTTTTCTTTACGAGGGAGGGCTACTTTAAGAAAATCACGCCTCAGTCTCTGAGGATGAACAGTGAGCACAGGCTTAAGGAAGGCGACAGCATTATAGAAAGCGTTGAAGGGAGCAATAGTTCTGATTTGCTGTTCTTTTCCAATAAGGCGAGGGTATATAAAATGAAGGGAAGCTCATTTCCCGATAATAAATCCAGCGTATTGGGAGAGTTTATTGGGGCAAAAGTTTCGGCTGACGAGGATGAAAAAATTGTATACATGGCTGTGACCAAGGATTATAAAGGGTTTATGCTGTTTTTCTTTGAAGACGGCAGAGCTGCGAAAATAGATATGAAGTCATATTTTACTAAAACCAACAGAAAAAAGTTGGTAAATGCTTTTAGTGACAAATCAAAACTGGTCAAATGCTTTTATCTTAGTGAGGACAAAGACTTTCTTGTTTTATCCTCATCAGGGAAGGCGGTAATTTTTAATAGTGAATTATTAAGTTTAAAATCTCTGAAGAGCACTCAAGGCGTGCATGTTATGAACCTAAAAAAAGGGTACAGGATTATAGATATACAAGAGGTTAAAGATACAAATAAATCTAATAATCAAAGATACAAGGTTAAGAAAATACCGGCCTCAGGCTATGTGTATTCTTCTGACCGAGAGCAAGCAGAGCAGTTGAGATTTTAGTTTAAAAATAAGGAGTTTATTTCAAATGAAGAGAGTTTTTCTTATAGTATTGGACAGTTTTGGAATTGGGGAAATGCCGGACGCCGGAGTTTACGGTGATGAAGGCAGTAATACGTTGGCGGCGTGTATGAAGAGCGAATATATAGACATCCCGAATATGAGAAATTTGGGGCTGTTCAATATAGACGGTGTTACATGTGGTGAGAAGTGTGTAAATCCCCTTGGAAGTTTTGCACGTATGAAGGAAGCATCAAAGGGTAAGGACACCACAACCGGACATTGGGAAATTGCGGGAATACGTTCGGATATGCCAATGCCGACGTTTCCGAATGGGTTTGCGGATGAAATTATTAAAGAGTTTGAGTCTGTCACGGGGAGAAAAGTGCTTTGCAACAAACCGTATTCGGGTACAGAGGTTATTAAAGACTACG
This sequence comes from uncultured Eubacteriales bacterium, assembly GCA_949422855.1. Classification (GTDB taxonomy): domain Bacteria; phylum Bacillota; class Clostridia; order Oscillospirales; family Acutalibacteraceae; genus CASPLG01. The sequence goes on from CASPLG010000003.1 coordinate 59,712, forward strand.
GTAGGGAGAGCGTAGAAACGGGGGCACTTATAGTTTATACTTCTGCGGACAGCGTATTTCAGATAGCTGCGCATGAGGATATAGTGCCAAGAGAAGAACTTTATAATTACTGCAGGCAGGCTCGTAAGATATTAGATGGGCAATATGCTGTAGGAAGAGTGATTGCCAGACCGTTTTGCGGAAAATATCCGAATTTTAAGAGGACGTCGGGGAGACATGATTTTTCACTTGAACCTCCCGGAAAAACCATGCTGGATTTGATTAGTGAAAATGGTAAGAGTGTCATTGGAGTAGGGAAAATATATGATATTTTTGCAGGTAAGGGGATAACGGAAAAAGTTTTCACGGTGAATAATGAAGACGGAATAGAGAAAATGCTTCAATATGAAAAGAAAGACTTTGAGGGATTGTGTTTTGTAAACTTAGTTGATTTTGACATGCTTTACGGTCATAGAAACGACGTGGACGGGTATGCAAAAGCACTGTCTTATTTCGATAAAAAGATACCTGAAATACAAAAATACATGCAGAAGGAGGACATAATTATAATTACCGCAGACCACGGATGCGACCCATCCACAATTTCTACGGATCATTCCAGAGAATACACGCCAATGCTTATATTTGGCGACAAAATAAAACCGAATATTAATCTGGGAACACGCAAGACATTCTCAGATATTTCCGCTACGGTGCTGGGATATTTAGGTATAGAAAACACGTTAGAGGGGGAGTCATTTCTTTCGGAATTGGGGGCATAAGATGTGTAAACATAGCTTGAGCAAAGAGGATACAATATACATAAAAAAAGTTATCATATGTACGTTTAGCATAGTACTGCTTGGATTTGGTGTTGCTCTAAACACGAGGGCTATGCTTGGAAATGACCCCATAACGGTTTTTTATGAGGGATTTGGATTGAAAACCGGAGTTAATATGGGACTAGCAGCAAATATTGTAAGTGCTATATTAGTTGTGGCGGTGTTTTTACTTGATAGACACTACATAAACGTCGGAACACTGATATATGCTGCAGTTCTGGGGTTATCAATAACATATTCTCTGAGTTTATATGATTCTCTTAATATTCCATATACTTTAATGAACAGAGTTATAACAGTTTTAATAGGGTACACCATATCGACTACCGCCGTCGGAGCCTTTGTTGCGATAGACATAGGGATTGACCCATGGATGGCGTCTGCGATAATAATAGGTAAAAAACTTGATAAACCATTTGGTCTGGTTAAGGCATGCATAGATGTGAGTATGCTTATAATTGGATATTTCATGGGGGGTACTGTCGGAGTTATGACATTTGTATCTGCAATTCTCGGAGGACCGGCAGTTCAGAAAATTTCCGAATTTCTTGACAAGGTGTTTGCCAAAATGGTAGAATAGGTCAGTAAAAAGTTAATTGATTTTAACTGCGATTTTATTATATTATTATATCCTTATATTCTATGAAGGGACAGTATGTCTGGAACAGGTAGGATTCTCATCCTTTGGCGGGTTCTTCCGGGATGACCGGAGCTGTGATTTAAATACTGAGGTACAGGAAATATTTTAAGAGGAGAATTGTTTTTTTCGGAGGCATTAGATGGACAAAAGTGAGTTTATTGGGATTATTAAAAAAATTGTTATATGCGCGCTAAGTGTGGTACTGCTGGGAATTTCCATTGCTTTAAATACAAAGGCTATGCTGGGAAATGATCCAATAACGGTTTTTTATGATGGACTTTCGGTAAGGACCGGGCATAGTATGGGAATTACGGCAAATATTATAAACTCCATCTTGCTGGTGGTTGTGCTTTTAGTTGACAGGCACTACATAAATGTCGGAACGCTGATATATGCTGAGGTATTGGGGCCATCCATAACACTGGGACTAAATTTGTATAATTTATTAAATATTCCTGACATTTTGGTGTGCAGGATTGTGCTGGCGGTGATAGGATATGGTTTAGCATTTGTTTCGCTTGGGGCATTTGTTGCGGTAGATGTAGGAATCGACCCATGGACGGCATCAGCGATAATAATGAGTAAAAAACTTAATAAACCGTTTGGTGGGACTAAAGCATCTATAGATGCGATTGCATTCTTGGTGGGATATTTTCTAGGGGGGACTGTTGGTGTTATGACATTCATATCTGCGGTTATTGGAGGACCTGCGATTGAAAAAATTTCTGAATTTCTTGACAAGCTATTTTCTAAGATGATAAAATATAGTGGGTAGAAGATCGGTTGATTTTGGTAGTGATTTTATCTTATTATTGTGTGTTATGGAGGGACATTATGTCTAATATACCAACCCCTCATATTTCGGCGGGTTCTTCTGAGATAGCCGAGACGGTTCTTATGCCGGGTGACCCTCTCAGGGCAAAGTACATAGCTGACAATTTTCTAAAAAGTGTACATTGTTTTAATTCTGTAAGGAATATGCTTGGATTTACCGGGGAGTATAATGGTAAAAGCTTATCAGTTATGGGTGGCGGTATGGGGATGCCGTCGATAGGTATTTATAGTTATGAGTTGTTTAATTTCTATGGAGTTAAAAATATCATAAGAATAGGTACAGCCGGGGCGATAGATAATACTGTAAAACTTAGAGATATTGTTATTGCTATGGGTGCCTGCACGGATTCCAATTATGCACGTCAGTATGGGCTTCCGGGGACTTTTGCCCCAATTGCATCGTTTGACCTTTTGAAATCTGCAAGTGACTGTGCAAACAAGCTTGGGCTTAGCTCCAGGGTCGGCAATGTTCTTTCTACTGATATTTTTTACGGTGATGATCCAAATATCCTGAACAGATGGGCAAAGATGGGAGTTCTAGCTGTAGAGATGGAGGCAGCGGCACTTTATATGAATGCGGCAAGAGCGGGCAGAAGTGCCCTTGCTATTCTTACTGTATCTGATTGTCCGCTTAAAGGTGAGTCTCTTTCTTCTGAGCAACGGCAAAATAGTTTTACAGATATGATGAAGGTAGCTCTTGAGATAGTCTGACATTTTTCGTTAGGCTATTTTTGCTTATATAAATACAATAAATATTTGAGTTTATTTGGGAGAAAATTATGAAAAAATCTGCAACTTTTTTATTGACGCTACTAATAATACTTATCTTAAGTGGGTTTACTTTAATGATGATGCCTATTTTCAGGGGATGTACCGGTGAGGATGATGAGGGCAGCGGTTTTTCGGTAGCTATGGTAACAGATACAGGCGGAGTTAATGACCAATCTTTTAATACGTCATCGTGGCAAGGGCTTTCCGGTTTTGCCAAAAGGACAGGCTCAAGAGCAAGCTATGTTGAATCTAAACAGTCATCTGATTATTTCAGCAATATAGACAGACTCGCAGATGAAAACACTAATCTTATATGGGGGATAGGATATTCTCTTGCGGATGTTGTTCAGTGGGCGGCGAAAACAAATCCGGAGCTCAATTACGCAATAGTGGACTATTCTTACGGTGATGATACTCCCGAAAATGTCACGGGGGTGGTTTTCAGGGCTGAGGAGTCTGCGTTTTTGGTTGGATACATAGCAGGGAAAACGACTAAGACCGGAAAGATTGGCTTTGTAGGCGGTATTAAGGGAATAGTTATAGACCAGTTTGAGTACGGTTTCCGAGCGGGCGCTGACTATGCAGCCAGAGAACAAGGCAGACCTATTAAAGTTGTTGTACAGTATGCGGAGAGCTTTAGTGATGCTGCGAAGGGTAAGGCCATAGCGCTTAAGATGCTTTCCAATGGCTGTGACATAGTTTTTCATGCGGCGGGAGGAGTAGGAGTAGGAGTAATAGAGGCTGCAAAAGAAAAAAACTGCTATGCAATCGGGGTTGACATGGATCAAGCATATCTTGCACCTAAAAATGTTCTTACCTCTGCCCTGAAGAACGCAGGACGTGCTGTTGATTTAGTTTGTACTGAGCTTTTTGAGGGAAATAAAATCGGGGGAAAGACACTTTCTTTCGGTATAAAGGAAAACTGCGTTGGTATACCGGAATCGAATCCTAATTTAGACCCCAAAGTGTATATTTCAGCTATGAAAATACAAGATGAGATATCAGAAGGTAAGATTATTCCACCCTATAATGAACAGGAGTATGAGAAATTTAGGGTAAATGATATAAATCAGTAGGCAGATATATTCGAGGAGGACACGATGGTAGAAATAAGCAAGAAATATGCGGTACAGATGAGGGGAATAACTAAATCTTTTGGAACGTTTAAAGTTCTTGACGACGTAGAGCTGGACGTAAAAAAGGGTACTATACACGCGATTCTGGGCGAAAACGGCGCAGGGAAAAGTACATTAATGAATATACTATATGGTCTTTATAGTTCAGATAGCGGAGAGATATATTTAAATGGTAAGCTGCAGTTCCTCAAAAATACGGCTGTGGCGATAAAGTCCGGTATAGGGATGGTACATCAGCATTTTATGTTGGTGGACAAATTCACTGTTATTCAGAATATAGTGCTGGGGAACGAAACGACCGGGAGATTTGGAATAATAAAAACACGTGAATCCAGGGAAAAGGTAAAAGAAATTATCGATAGATATGGCTTAAATGTAGACTTAAACAGAAAAGTTAGAGATCTTTCTGTTGGGCAGCAGCAGAGGGTGGAAATTCTTAAGGCTCTTTACAGGGGCGCGGACCTTTTGATATTGGATGAGCCTACTGCGGTGCTGACACCTATGGAAATAGAAGATTTAATAAGGATAATGGGCAGTCTTGTTGCAGATGGAAAAACCATAATTATAATCACGCATAAGCTAAAAGAGATAAAAAAATCTGCTCAGGAGTGTACTATAATTCGCAGAGGGAAGTTTATAGACAGGGTTAAGGTGGAGGACGAAACAGAAAAAACTCTTGCAAAAAAGATGGTAGGAAGAGAGATAAAGTTAAAAGTGGATAAAACGCCATTTAATCCTGGGGAGGAAGTTTTCTCCATAAAAAACCTTCATGTGAGGTGCTGTAGGGGGATTGAGACGGTTAAGGGGCTCTCCTTGAGCATTAGAAGGGGTGAAATTCTAGGGCTTGCGGGCATAGAAGGGAATGGACAAAAGGAACTTATAGAGGCTTTGCTTTGTGCGAGGCATGTGGACTCGGGAGAAATAAGGATAAACGGGGAAGAGATACAAAATACCAGTCCGGGGAATGTATTAAAATGTGGGGTCTCTGCGATACACGCCGACAGGCACAAATATGGAATAGTTCTTGATTTTTCCGTTGCTGAGAACGCAATTTTGGAGAAATACAGAGACAAACCGTATTGTGAGCGAGGTTTTTTGAATTACAAAGAGAGGGACAAGTTCACCAATAAACTAATTTCTGAGTATGATATAAGGCCAAAGGACTGTAAAGATTTATTGATAAGGGAGTTATCGGGGGGAAACCAGCAGAAATTGGTTATAGGACGTGAAATTGCAAATGAGCCGGAGTTATTAATTGCAGTTCAGCCGACGAGGGGACTGGATGTAGGGGCGATAGAGTACGTACACAAAACGCTTATAAACCTCAGGGACAAAAATAAGGCAATTTTGTTAATTTCACTGGAATTGGATGAAATTATGGACTTATCGGATACGATTGCCGTGATGTACGATGGGGCAATAAATGGTGTGTTTAAAAGCGGTGAAGCAGACGAGAACGACATAGGATTTTTGATGGCAGGAGGGCAAGAAAATGAGCAATGCTGTTAATATTTTGAAAAAACCTTTTATAGCTACGGTTATATCGGTAATTTTGGGATTTCTTGTGTCGCTATTTGTCCTTTCCGCAGCCGGGTATGACCCTTTTAAATCTATGGCGGTGATGATTAGTTCGATTTTCTCAAGACCTAAATTTATAACAAACGTTATAATAAAAAGCACACCGCTTATACTTACCGGTCTGAGTGCTGCGTTTGCATTCAGGACGGGTCTGTTCAACATAGGGGCTGAAGGACAGTACATAATTGCAACGGTTGTTTCTACGTTGGTAGGGCTGGTGTTCAATTTTCATCCCGTAGTACAGATTCCGTTGGTGATAATTTCCGGAGTCATAGCAGGAGCATTGTTGGGAGGATTTACCGGATTTTTAAAGGCAAAATTCGGAATACATGAGGTTATAACGAGCATTATGCTAAACTGGATTGCCCTCTACACATGCAACTATGCAGCAAATCTGGAGGCATTTCATAAGCCGGAGAGCAACGGGACTTACCCGATAAACAAATCCGGGATAAGTATGCTTTTATACGACTGGAAATTTTCTGAACAGGGGAGGGCTTTTCTGAAGGATAACAGTCTGTTAAACGACATAATACTGAAAACAGATCTAAATTTGAATTTCCTAATAGCTGTTGCTATGGCGATTATTATTTGGATAATTGTCTATAAAACAAAGATAGGCTTTGAGATGAGGGCAGTTGGATTTAATCATCATGCGGCGATGAATGCAGGAATCAGAGTTAATCGCAATATAGTGTACTCCATGTTGATAGCGGGGGCATTATCGGGGCTTGCGGGGGCGCTGACTATAAGCGGTACGTCTAATAATGCGATACAAGTTTTATCTGTATTTGAAAATAACGGTTTTAATGGCTTGGCGGTTGCTCTGATAGCAAGGAGTTCAGCCATAGGGTGCATATTTGCGGGGCTGATTTTCAGTGGACTTATATATGCGGGTCAGTCCTTGCAGTTTAAAATAGGTGTTCCGTCAGAGATTATCAATATAATGATAGGTGTAGTTGTGTTTTTTGTGGCACTTACAAAGATGTTTCCCGCTATTGTAGAAAAATTTTTCATGAGGAGATCAGAGAATGTTAAATAGTATACTTTTTGCTATTACGATAACACTCATGTATTCTGCACCGTTAGTGTTTGCAGCTTTGGGAGGAGTTATATCGGAAAAATCCGGGGTTACAAATATAGGGATAGAAGGCATGATGAGCATAGGAGCATTTGTAGGTGCTTCTGTGGGGTATTATACGGGAAATGCTTGGTCGGGACTAATTTGTGCGGGATTATCGGGAGGAGTTTTGGCACTGCTGCATGCCATAGCTTCCGTGACTTTTCAGGCTGACCAAACGGTATCCGGTATAGCTATAAATTTGATTGGGTCGGGACTATCGATGTTTTTATCACGCTTATTTTTCAATGGTGCAACAACAACGCTGCCGGTTCCGCAGAAACTACCCAAAATTTTTGGTTTTTTGGGAGAAAAGTATGATTTTATAAACTGTATTAATCTAGATATAACGGTTTTGCTTTCTCTTTTAGCTGTGATGTTCACGTGGTTTGTTATGTACAAAACCAAATGGGGACTTAGAATACGTGCACTTGGAGAACATCCTGCGGCCGTAGACTCTGTGGGTGTTTCCGTGTACAGGGCAAGGTATATTTGTGTTATATTATCGGGCATTCTCGCCGGGATAGGAGGAGCGTCAGTTACACTAGCTATAATATCGCAGTTTACTCCGACGGCAATCAGCGGACAAGGGTTCATAGCACTAGCAGCGGTAATATTCGGAAAATGGAAACCCATGGGGGCATACTGTGCATGCTTATTTTTCGGTTTTGCCCAGGCTCTGGTTATTATGCTCGGAGGGGGAAATAATGCTATTCCTACGGACATATTAGCCATGCTTCCGTATGTAATGACTATTATAGTTTTGATGTTGTTTGTGGGCAGGTCATCAGCTCCGAAGGCAGCCGGAAAGCCATATAAAAAGGGTTCCAGGTAGAGATTTCACTTTGAAGGGAGGTCATTTTGTGGATATCACAAATATTTTAAGGCATGTTGACCATACTTTGCTTTCTCAGACGGCGACCTTTAAAAATATTGCGAAGTTATGTGATGAAGGAATGAAATATAATGTAGCGTCTGTTTGCATACCTCCGTATTACGTTCGTCAGGCAAGGGACTACTTGGGTGATAGGCTTAAAATTTGTACGGTGGTAGGATTTCCCAACGGGTACAACACCACGGTAACGAAGTTGTTTGAGACGCATGATGCACTCGAGAACGGTTCTGATGAGATTGACATGGTTATAAATATAGGGCTGGTTAAGGATAGGAAGTATGAAAGTGTAGGAAGTGAAATCAGAAGCATAAAGAGGCTTTGCGAAGATAAAATACTAAAAGTTATAGTAGAGACGTGTTTGCTAGACGCTGAGGAAAAAATTGACCTTTGCAATATAGTTGAACAAAGTGGGGCAGATTTTATAAAGACCTCTACAGGATTTTCTAAATCTGGAGCCAAATTAGAAGATATAAAGCTATTTTACGATACTATAGGTGGGAAGGTGAAAATAAAGGCAGCCGGAGGGATTAATTCTTTAGAGGACGCTGAGAAATTTTTAAATGCGGGTGCGGACAGATTGGGTTCGAGCAAGATTGTTAAATTAGCAGAGGCTGAAAGTGATGCTTAATTTGTAAGGATGGTATTTTAAATGAGAGCTTATGACATAATAGAGAAGAAAAAGAATGGTAAAGAATTGAAGGCGGAGGAAATAAAGTTTTTTATAGATAAGTACACCTCAGGAGAAATGCCGGACTACCAAGCTTCAGCACTATTGATGGCGATATGTATAAATGGTATGACCAAGTTTGAGACGTCAGAATTGACTAGATGCATGCTAGAGTCCGGAGAAACGATTGACTTATCCGACATTTCTGGGGTGAAAGTTGATAAACACAGTACAGGCGGTGTGGGGGACAAAACTACACTGATTGTATCCCCGATTGTCGCTGCCTGCGGTGTACCGGTCGCAAAGATGTCAGGCAGAGGGCTCGGTCATACGGGAGGAACGATAGATAAATTAGAATCGATTCCTGGGTTCAGGGCGTCTTTGGAGCGGGAGGAATTTTTTGAGACTATTGAATCGGTCGGGTTCAGCATAACGAGCCAATCAGGAAACATCGTCCCGGCGGATAAAAAGCTGTATGCTTTAAGGGATGTGACGGCTACGGTAGAAAGCATTCCTTTGATAGCATCGAGTATTATGAGTAAGAAATTGGCTGTAGGCTCTGACTGTATTTTGCTTGATGTCAAAACAGGCAGCGGAGCTTTTATGAAAAGCTTTGATTCTTCGATTGAGCTTGCAAAGACTATGGTAGATATTGGCAAATCAAACAATAAGGAAACAATAGCAGTGATTACCAATATGGATATACCGCTGGGAAATGCCGTAGGGAATTCCTTAGAGGTTATTGAAGCGTGTGAGATATTAAAAGGGAGGGGGGACGGGAGTTTAAGAAAAGTATGTATATACCTTGCTGCCAATATGTTATATCTTGCAGGTAAGGGGAGTTTGAGCAGGTGTAAGGAGATGGCATCAAATTCTATTAAAGATGGGTCAGGCTTTTATAAGCTGCGGGAAATGGTCAAAAAACAGGGCGGGGACACGGATGTTTTAGAGAATTACGAGAAATTTCCTAAAGCTAAGGTTTCGCATCTTGTCATATCCGATAGAGATGGTTATATAAATAGGATAGATGCCGAAAAATGTGGAATTGCGACTGTTGTTTTAGGAGCGGGAAGAGAAAAAAAAGATTCAGAAATAGACTATTCAGCCGGAGTGGTTTTTAATAAGAGTATAGGTGAGTTTGTTAAGAAAGATGATGTCATTGCGGCAGTTTATTCTTCGAATGAAGATAGATGTGCAAAGGGGAAGCAAATACTGCTTAGTGGGATAGACATAAGTCCATTAAAGCTGCCTGTATCTCCTCTTATTCAAGCAAGGGTTACAGATGAGGGAATAGAAAAATTCATTTAATAAATGAACTCAAGTTTTTGTTTACATATAGATGGTATTAACGGTAGGAATTAGAACTTAATGGTGTATTAATAAAAATATATATTGACTAAGGTAAAATAAGTGATATAATATATCTGTATGAGGTTGTTGCGGAATTGTGTAATGGTAGCACGACAGACTCTGACTCTGTTTGTCTGGGTTCGAATCCTAGTTCCGCAGCCAAGTGTTGTGTTGTTTTACGAGGTGTGGCTCAGTTTGGTAGAGTGCTGCGTTCGGGACGCAGAGGTCGCAGGTTCAAATCCTGTCACCTCGACCAATATCTTGTGTTGGTATTGCCATGTTCGATGCGTATTGAAGGTGCTTATGTGAGGAAGAAATCATTTTTAGTAATAACCTTAGTTTTTGCAGTTAGCGTGGCTGTCTTTTCTTGTTTTTTGTTTAATGGTAATAAAACTTATAAAGCAGTAGAAGTAAATGGAAAAACAATGAAAGCGCATGTAAAAGGTTCGGGAGATAAAACAATAGTTATGCTGAGCGGTTGGGGCACGGACTCGCCGGTTGACGATTTCTTTACGTTGTACGACAGATTAGGTGAAGATTATAAGGTAGTTGTTTTAGAGTATTTCGGATATTTTGGCAGCGATGTAACGAGTGATGAACGTACTAATGCTGTTATGGTTGGAGAAATCCGTACAGCTCTGCGCCAACTAAGTATTGAACCTCCTTACATACTTATGCCACATTCGATGTCTGGCCTTTATAGCTTATATTATGCAAGTAATTATCCATCTGAAGTTTTGGGCATAATTGGAATAGACATGTCCTTGCCACAAAAGCAGCTTGAACGGTGGACTGAAGAAACGTTTGAAAAGACTAAGATAAACCGAGAATTAAGTGATTTAAATATTTCTATGATAAATCAGTGGAATAGATTTTACGATAATTCTAAAGAATTAAAGGATGTGAGATATCCATCGAACTTACCTGTGCTTGCCTTTTTGGCTACTGAGCAAATAAATTTTGTTAATGATATGATTAAGTCAGGTGCAATGAAAACTTCGTGGCTTGACATAAACAGAAACATGATTACAAATTCTGATCTTCAGACTATTCAGATTTTGGAAGGTGAGCATTATTTACATCACAGTCAAGCTGATGAAATTGTAATAATCAGCAAAGAATTTATAGAAGGCAAATTAAAATAGTTTTATATTGAAAGTGCAGTGAATACATATAAGCTTTAGAAGATTGGGGGTGTCCAAGAGGAAGATAATGTGACACAACGAAGGGTACGGAGAAGATAAAATGCCCAGGATATAGCAGCAGTGTGGGTCTGACTTTTGTTTTTAAGAGCAGTGTGTATTACATGATAGCAGATTTTTCCATACGCCGAGTAATCGTCGGAGTAATGGTGGCTAGTCTTTGCAGAATTATCGACAAGATTTTGTATCCTTTTCCTGCTTTTGTCAAACTTTCTTGTATATTAACCTTTAGACTGAAAAAATAAAAAACGACAAAACAGATACATCAACAACTAGAGCAATCCATGTGGCAATACTTTGATATTAGATTATAGTGACACAAAAGACAGCCGCCTCAAGACAGCTGTCAATAACTTATACCTCCTTGTGTATCTTATTTATAACACTATATCCTTTATGTATTGCCTAAGCCTTTTTAAATGGGAACTCTCCCTCTCCTTTGATCCTTGCCAGATAGCGTTTAGGAATCTTTCCTCTGCTATTGCTATTCTGATTTTGCATAGCACCAAGCGCATCTGGATGCATGAAAACATTCATTCCGCAGTCAAAGCACGCTTTTACACTATTCCACGAAGGATTACTATTTTCTTTGAATAACACATTTTGTTCTTTGAAAAAGCCCATTCCCTTACCCGTTCTACGCTCTCTCATGATAGCCTCATCCACACTAATTTTAGTGTTGCTACCGACTACAATATTCTGAACGAGGTTGGGGCAAGCGGGAAGAGTGATTAAACTCATTGCAAACTCGGTGGACGATAAAATATCGTTCTCGATCGGTGGGCGGCCGCATGCTTTATAATCGTACTCTAGGTTGGTATCATGCACATAGACTGCATCTACCTTTTTATTAAGTCCTCTAGCTGCAGCCACAGCCTCATCAATGTAAATTGAGCGCATCGATAACGCAGGTATCACAGGAGTCATCTCGAGCCAGCCATTTTTATCATCCCACACAGCAGCACTTCTATCTTCGGGAGATTTCCCATTGCTTTGAAGAATAACGTTAGGAGTATTCGGAAGGTCGTACCAGTACCAATGACCATACGACAGGTCTGTTTTCAGTGTGATATTTTTTCTTGGGTTTTCGCCATCTGTTGTCCATATTTGCGGGAGTCTGGTTATATAATCACCGGATAAATCAGAGCCAAGAGTTTTACCCATAAAAGCTACATTGTTTACTTTTTTATCCAAGACATAAAAACTCGATCCGCCATCTTCGGCTAACCATGGACCTTTAAATTCAACATTCGTTACTTTATCAAGCTCACCCCTGTACTGTTGATTTAAACTCAGCCAGTGCCACAAAGCAAGGTAGTGGCTTGGACCATAAGTGGCACCGCCTTCTTGGTCGGGTGCTTCAATAGTCAAGGTAGAATCCTGAATCCCAAATTTTACCGCTCTACCTATATCAGTAATTTCAAATTCTCTCACTTCCCTCCAATACGACGGCTGTAATAAGTGGAAGCTATGCAGCGGACCCTGAATTTTTCCTATGACAACATTGTCTCCCTCGCAAACTCCATTGTTAAAGCCCAAATGACCTTTAACAATATCCTCATTGGGCAGTATCAGGCATTTAATATTTGTATTTTTATTAAACACCCCAAGGCAAGAAGAAAGCTGTGTTTCAGATGCCAGTCGTGACATGTCCAGTGCACCACACGAGAAATCATTAAAGGTTCCATCCTCGATTTTTTCCACGTCACTTGATATTGTTATATTAGAATCTTTATCTATAATACCTAAAAGGAGCAGGGTGCGAATATATTTAAGATCCAGCGTGTTTTCTTCGTCCGCTCTGTAGTCCATTAAATTCTTACCAATCACAGTGCGGCCGGTTTTAGAGTCGATACCCACTGTACTCTTTATTTTATTTATGTCATCAAGCGACGATATTAAATCTTGAGATTCAAAACAATCCACATTGTATTGTGCACATATGCCTCCCGGAATATTTCCTCTTCTAAGGAGGTCATCCTTAGTAAGTTCAAGCCTTTTTGCAAAGGGTGAATCATAAAAGTTAATTAAATCCGGGGTACAATCCTTTGTAAACATTCCACTAAAGGCGTATTTTCCAATGTTATTAGTATCTTTATTGAATTTTATAGACTTAATCTTGCTTCCGCAAAAAGCACACTCAGGAATATTAGTGATTTTAGACCTTGATATATCGAGGTTCTCTATACGGTCGCTATAGGCAAACGTGAAAGGGTGCATTATTTTTACGCCTGGATCCAATTCTATCGTTTTTATTTTAATGTTACTTCTTTTCTTTTCACCACCATTCAGCTCTTCCCATTTACTATCCCTTATATATTTCTCCACATGAGCAATATATTCACTGTCTATCTCGGTCAACCCCTTGCCTATAACAAGGGTAGAACTACCATCATTCTCATTGCGAAGCTCCATTGTGTTCCAAGCAATATGCGGATTAAACTTACCAAACGCAAAGTTAAATACATCTCCTTTAGTTGTACGGTCAACGTTTTCGTCACCACACTTTATCCACTGATATACGCACAGCCTATCTGGTTTGCGCCAAGGACCCGGAGCGACTCGCTCTATAAAAGTCTCAAGCTTCTGCGGATAGCCGACCACAGTAAGGTCATAAACCCACCACTGATCACCTAGCTTTATCATATTTACTGCATGTCTAGCGTAAGGACCCTCCGGGGCGACTTCAAGTATAGCCCTGTCAGTTTCCTCGTAGCCAAACAGCTCAGCAATAAAATCAAGGTAACTTGCAGCATCACGGCATACACCTCTCCCGTCCTTGGCAATATATGCAAATTGATACATCCTTTTATTAAAACCGCTACAAAACTCAGGCCCCTTTTTCATCAAATTTTCCACTATCATGTCAGACCCATCGGGGTCGTACTTAAACTGATAAAGAATCTGCGGAATAACCCTGTTAAATATATCATCTCTCTTGGTACTGTCCTGTTTTTTTATGTACTCGGATATTTCTACAAGTTCTTTACGTCCGAGCCGAACATTCTTTGAACTTACGACTTTTTCGCCGGACTTGAGCCTCTGCATATATTCACTGGTTGAACCAGGTTCACCGGTTGCAAAATCTACGTCATCATGCTCATGGTCATTTGCAGGGCCAATTACTGGAGCTGAATTTCTCACATCGGGGTTGGATACAGGCGGCTTATCCTTAGGTGGTTGATTTCCACCCTCTTTAAGCTTCATGCAAAAAGCTGCAGGGGTAAACGCACAACCAACTGCACACAGCGAAAGCCAAACTTTTAATTTTTTCCTCATTATTTTTATTATCCTTTCTTCCATAACTACTTTTATTTAATCAAATCATTCTATTGTGTCCATCAAACGTCAACATCGTCGAGCGACTTAAGCTTCCCCGTCGAACTCAGGGGCGCCCCACGTCCATCATTCCCTTTTTTCTCTTTCTCATTTTTCTGATTAGCAAGTTCCGACTGTAAGTTCGCATTCTCTGCACCTAAACTTCTCACCGTAGCTTCCAATTCAGTCACCCGTTGACTCAGACCCTGATTCTTAAGAAGCTGTTCTGACAATTTTTTATTCTCCGAAGTTAGATCTAGCACTTTCTTATTCAAAGATTCCTTCGTTTGCCTCAAATCTTGCAATTCCCCAGAATCTACATTAGTAGATCCTGCACCGCCCCGGACAGAAGTTTCATCATTTTTATTAGCGCAAGACTGTAAACGTTTTATCTCATCATCCTTTTCTGCCAATTTGTTATGAGACTTTACTAAAAGGACTCCTTCAGTGACTGAAACGCCAACCCCAACAACAATACCGGCTGCCATAAAATAAGTCTTATAGGGTTCTTTCCAAAACGCAGAACACGAGTGAAAACTAGTGCTAATAATCATGCCGCACAAAGCCGCACGCCCGAGAATCCCCTTTAACCTAAATCTCCTTGGACAATAACTACGACTACGCAAACATACCATCTCCTTGAATTTACGATAATAAAAACTCGAAATCCTACATAATATATTATTACATATTTTTCTTTAAAAGTCAATACCCAATTAATAAAATGAATGCCAAAAAAGAGAATATAGTACCGAGATATCAGTAGAAATACGGTAATTACTTTAGCATAAAGCGGCTTTAAATACTAATCTTAATCTATGTACGTGACACTTCGGATAAGGGCGATACAAATATTTTACGAAGGGAGTAGTGGAAGAGCGTCATGAAGGTTGATGAAAATAAACAAATAGGCGGTACACGACTGAATAAAAGCCCTAAAGAAAGAAAACAGCGGCATTGTAAACGTTTCTTTTGCTCTTAGAATAGTTTTAAATTAATTGTGAATATTTTTATCCATGCTTACAATAAATTTAGCGTATTTAAACCTCACTCCCCCGCTTCACAAGTGCTTCATCCCTTACCTTTAAATTTAGATATTCGCACTTTTTTTGAAATTATTGTAATTTAATATTGAATAATATATGATAATGGTATATAATTATAAATATGCAAGGAATTGTTACGTAAAAATAAAAAAGGAGAGTTTTTTTATGCTATATGGTAGAGCAGTATTATGGAATATGTTCTTGGTGCCACTTGTCGGTTTAGGAGTATATGTTTGGAGAGAACATGGTGCAGAGGCAGATCTTAGTTCGAATTTGGTTGCATTAAGAAATCAGGTAAAACACGCAAGAGAAACACTTGCAGGGTTATTGGGAGATGACAGTATAAATACTTACAAACAGGAGCATGATCTAGATAGTCTAAATAGTGCCGAACTGGCTGATGCTATGAGTTTAAAAGTCAAAGACCTTGAAAGAGAGCTGGAAATATCTCGGCAGACCATTGAAAGGCTGGAAACTCAGCTTCAAGATGCTGAGAATAGTGCTGAGAATGGAGAGGCACTGACACGCATTAATATAGAAAATAAGAATGTTGAGATTGCAAATTTAAACGCTGTTATTGATAAGTTGCGTCGAAAAGTCGATAAGTATTCTCGTAAAATCGATAATTTGCAAAATAAGGCTGATGAGGATGCGGATAAAATCAAGGATTTGCAAAATAAGGCTGTTGAGGATGCGGATAAAATCAAGAAGTTAGAGGCTAAGATCCGAAAGTTGAACGGTAAGGTTAAAAAGTGTAAAAAGCCGGAGTTACCGGAGTTGGATGATGCTATAACGAAACTGAAGTCTTCCGCGGATGAACTTAAGGGAAGCATAACAAGGTTTTATTCGACTCAATTTGGTGATAATCTCTTTGCTCCGCCCAGGATGGAGGATTCGGTGTCAAGCCCGGACTCTATAAAGCTTGATGACTTGAGATCATTCATTGAAAATCCTCCCAACGAGATATTTGAAGATGGTGATACGGAGGGAAGAAGAATACTTAAAGCTAGGGAGGCCTTTGATTCTAAGAAGAAAGGGGATCAAAGAACACGAGATTTATTGGCCATTAGAAATGGATATGAAGTTGCTTGCAATCTAGTACCTATTCTTGAAGCCATCGAAGCTTTGGAGGGCGTCAAGGGGGCTGATTAGTTCTTCTTCTGTTCATTTTTTAGCAATGCAGGGGGTACCTTAGAAAAAACAAATGCGGAAATTAAAATTTTTTGGCGAGAGGCTCAGAAATGAGTCTCTTTTTAATGATCTTTTATAGTTTATTTATTTCAATCCAGTTCCGTGAGATCTCGACGTTGTTCTGTGAAGGGATAGCCACATTTCCCTTTTTAGAGCGGTAATCCGGATAATTTATCGAGGGGGTAATTTTATACTTATTTACGTCCTTAGATGAAACTTCTTGTTTTTGTGATTTTTTCATTTGTTAACCATCCTTTATAATATTTATATAGAATAGTCTTATTCTCCGGGGCATAAATTATACTAATTAATATTGAGGTGATAAAATTGAATTTAAGAAAAGCAATAGGGGTTCTTACTTCGTTATTTTTTCTATACTCTAGTACAACTACATATGTACATGGCGGAGGATTACCGGAAATAAATGCACCATCGTATGTGTTAATGGAGCAAAGTACAGGGAAAGTTCTTTGTGAAAAAAATCCGCATGAAGTACGGCCGGCGGCATCTGTCATGAAAATAATGATTTTGCTTGCAGCGGTTGAGTCCCTTGATTCAGGGCTTATATCGGAAGGAGACATGGTTACTGTAAGCGACAATGCAGCAGCCAGCAAGGGTGCAAATGTATGGCTTAAATCCGGTGAGTCTATTAGTGTGGAGGATTTAATAAAATCAGTGGCTATGGTGTCTGCTAACGACGCATGTATAGCTTTAGCGGAGTTTATAAGCGGTTCGGAAGGGAAATTTCTGACAATGATAAATGAGAAGGCGAAAAAGTTAGGTATGAATGACACTATATTTAAAGACTGCATAGGTTCTGATGAGGATGGAAATGTGACTAGTGCCTACGACGTGGCAATTATGTCAAGAGAACTTATGGAGCACAGCAGTATAACGCCTTATATCTCTACATGGATAGCTCACATAAGGAATGGACAGACTCAAATAGTGAATACTAATAAACTTTTAAAGACATATCAGGGTGCAATGGGAATAAAGACCGGAACTGAGAATAAGGCCGGCAGTTGTATATCGGCGTGCGCACAAAGGGATAAAATGGTTTTAATAGGAGTAATTTTAGGAGGGGCAAACAGCAAAGACAGGTTTAATGATATATCCTCTATTTTAGAATATGGCTTTTCAGGCTATGTTATGCTATCGCCTAAGGTGCCGGAAGATGAGATGTCTAAGAGTGTAAAGGTTCTAAATGGGATGCTCCCGGAGGTAAAAGTTAAAGCTATGGTAGAAGGAGAGTTCTTAATACCAAAGGGTAAAGAAGACAGTGTTACCTGTGAGATCTTCCAAGAAGAGGGTCTAACAGCACCGATTAGCAGTGAAACCTGCGTTGGAAAAATAAAATATAAACTAGGAGATGAAATTTTGGCAGAATACGACATAGTCACTACAGAAAACGTAAAAGAAGTAAAATTCATGCTTGTACTAGAGGAATTATTTACACATTTTGTAAAAATGTAGTTATAAATACTTTCAAAAATTCGGATACAAATTAAGAGAGTGTGCTATCTATCGCTACAGGTGGAATTATCAGATGAAATCTATATAAATACAGGATTTGCTAGCTATGATTTGCATATAGTGTACCATTTTCTAACACAGCATTATTGCACCATATGTCGTCTTCCGACAAATTAGTCTCAATAAACTCAATTAACAAATCATTTTCTATGATCATTGCACATCTGTAGCCCTTAAAAGGTTCGTAAAGAGGCATAATAATCTGTTTTCCTTCCAGTAATTTTTCGATGTTTTGTGTTTTAAAGGCTATATGAATTTGAGTTTTTATTTTATCATCCAGTGGACTCCCATTATCAAAAGCATGATACTGAATATGTATACCCAAATTATTCTTAGCGTCCTGAG